>JAAFHB010000309.1 GCA_010906965.1 Mariniphaga sp.
TTAACTACCAACTCTGCCACTGTTGTTTGGGATAACAGCAGTGATCATTCAATCAGGGTCAATTACTCAAATGGCGAATGCATGGCTCCAAATCCTGCAATCCTTAAAGTAAATGTCAATGCGGCTCCATCATTTACGGTCTCGGAGATATCCGGATGCACGCCGTTGACCGTGACTTTCAAAAACACAAGCATTGCGGGTGCCGATAAATATACATGGGATTTTAACGACGGAATTAAATACACAACCATTAATGCGGATGAAGTAGTAACCCATACTTTCATGAATGAATTAGCCGGTGCGAAAACTTTTGTTGTGCGATTGACAAGCAGCAGCGAGTCTGGATGTATGATGACGAGTGAACAGGTTATAAAGGTAGAACCTGCATACAGCGTGGGTTCTCCAATTTCTCAAAAAGGGTGCAGTCCGTATGAAGTGAAATTCGATAATGCTTTTCCCGGTTCAAAAACCTATAGTTGGCAGACCGAAGATGGAACAGTTTTAAGCACTGAAAGTAATCCGAAACTGACGTTTAAGGCAATCGATGGCCAAGCGACAACTTATATTGTGCGATTGATTGGCGAATCATTCAGTGGTTGCACAGCGACGGTGAATAATACAATTACAGTTTTTCCATTGCCAAAGGCTGGGTTTACAAAGTCGGCTGATGAAGGGTGTTCGCCATTGTTTGTGAAGTTCAGCAACAGTTCTTCCGATGGAGCGAAAACTTATGCATGGGATTTTGGCGACGGAGGTGCCTCTGTTTCTTTATCAGATCCCGATTATTCGTTTATTTCTCCGAATGGTAAACAGGAACAGTATAATGTTATGCTTACCGCCCGCAATGAGTTCGGGTGTGTCGATATTTATAAGTCAGTTGTAAAAGTATTTCATACTCCGCAGGCTGATTTCAGTGTTAATCCTATGGAACAGACATTGCCTGCAAAGAAAGTTCTTTTAACAAACCTTACTAAATTCGGTCCATGGAGTTATATCTGGCAATTTGGAGACGGAACTGCCACACAATCCGGTGATGTTCTGGGACATGAATATTCAAAAGCCGGGTATTACACAATTTCACTGACAGCAACGGGTGATGTTTGTGCTTCGACAAAGAAAATTGGTGTCATCATTAACGATGGCGCTCCGGGTACTGCATTCGATTGTGAAACGGAAGGATGTGCACCTTTTAGTTTGAAGTTCACGAACCATTCGGTGAACGGATTTAAGTTCTTATGGGATTTTGGGAATGGAAATCATTCGACTGAATTCGAACCTAAGATCACTTATTTCGAAGGTGGAACTTATAACGTACGTCTCGAGGTTTACAACAATCTTGGAGAGATGACTTTTTCCGAAAAGGTCATCACTGTTCATGACGAACCAATTGCTTTTTTCAGATCATCGGCTAAAAAAGTGCGCATTCCGGGTAACAATGTCTTTTTTGTGAATCTATCCGAAAATGCGAATACTCTAATTTGGGATTTTGGGGATGGTACCTCTTCGACGGATTTTGAACCTGTACATGAATATTCAAGAACAGGAATTTTTAATGTTTCACTTAAGATTACTTCAGCTTTTAATTGTACGGACGAATTTCTCCTGACCCCGGGAATTGAAATTTACAGTGAAGAGATTAAGTTGGCAAATGCATTTATTCCTTCAAAAGATGGTTCGTCAGGCGGAATTTATATTACAGGTGATCCTCGCAACCATATTTTTCATCCAAATCTTGCAAATGGAGATGTTGATAAGTATGAGCTTCAGATTTTTAATCGTTGGGGAAACCTTGTTTTTCAATCAAATGAAGTGGAAAGAGGCTGGGATGGCTATTTCAATGGAAAGCTTTGTTCTCAGGATGTCTATGTCTGGAAAATTAAGCTTCGGTTTATTGATGGTAAACAAATCACAAAAGTTGGTGATGTTACATTGATTCAGTAAATGATTCCTGTTTATCATTGTTTACCTCTTTGAGGTTATTGTTCACCTGACACATTTCATTGAGCGCACGAAAGGTGGATGTTCTATTTCAAAAAGGTAGATTTTCCAGATCAACATTTCCACCCGAAAGGATGATTCCGATCCGCTGATTACTGAATGCTTCCTTGTTTTCGAGAATCGCCGCTAATGGCACAGCTGATGATGGTTCGATAATCAGTTTCATTCTTTCCCAAACCATGCGCATTGCTTTTACAATCGATTCTTCCGATACAGTAACAATGTCATCTACATTTTTGCTGATAATGACAAAGTTAATTTCCCCCAATGAGGTAAGAAGACCATCTGCAATTGTCTTTGGATGAATGGATGGAATGATATAGCCTGCCTTCAATGACCGATAAGCATCATCAGCCCCCGAAGGTTCTGCCGCTAATACTTTCGTTGATGGCGAAAGTGCTTTAACCGATAGCGCAGTTCCCGAAAGTAATCCACCTCCACCCACAGGGCACATTACTATATCAAGATGGGGTATAGCTTCCAGAAGTTCCCTTGCCGCTGTTCCCTGACCCGCTATCACATTAAAGTTATTGTACGGGTGAATAATTTCAATACATGTTTCTTCTGCTATTTTAAGCAAGGTACTTTCCCTTGCTTGTAATGTTGGTTCACAATAGGTGATGATACCGCCATATCCGGCAACTGCTTTTTTCTTTATTTCCGGAGAATTCGATGGCATTACAATCTGCGCCTGAATTCCTTTCATCCTTGCGGCCAGTGCCAATGCCGCCGCGTGATTTCCCGATGAATGCGTTCCAACACCGCGTGCAGCCTGTTCATCAGTCAATGAAAAGACCGCATTACTGGCACCACGAAATTTAAATGCACCTGTCTTTTGCAGATTTTCGCATTTGAAGAATATTTCCGTTCCGGTAATCCGGTTAATGGCTGTACTTGTCAATACGGGCGTACAGTGAATAAAATCTTTTATCAACTGATGGGCATCAATGATATCTTCGAACACAGGAATTTTCATTGTATGGAAATTATTTGGCCAACGGTTTCTTCTCAGCATATTCAATCATAAGCTCCCGGATGCGCTTTTCAACATCATAATTCGATGCATTCACTGGTAATCCGTTAAACGCATTGCAATAAAGCATGAAATCCTCCAATCCATCGCCGGTAAGTCCCGAAATTCTTGCAATAACATCTTTATTATAGACCAGTGAAAGAAATTTCCAGTCTTTTTCAGAACGGATGGCAGCTATTGTTGCCCGTTTTTCTTTCTCACTCTTACTCAGATGATACGACAAGTAAGAAAAAGGTCTGAAGACAGCAGTGAGGGCACTCGGTCTTGTAGCAAAATAGTCGCTACGCAATTCAACTGATATGGGTGCATATTTTGGAACATTAATCCCTGTCAGATTGATTTTAGGTGCGGTACCTTTCACTTCTACTTCTTCAACCATAATTCTTAATGGCGTCATCAAAATCTTCGGAATTTCATTTCCAGTTACAACGATATCCTTTACCGGAACTTTTTTATCTTTAAAACTCAATGATTTAAAGATAAGTGTATCCGATGGATCTGCCTGAATTGCGAAATTCCCAAGTGCATCGGCCATTGTTCCTCCCCGAACCCGCATATTCAAAACCTGTGCGTATCCGACACCTTCCTTCGTCACTGCATCAATCAACTGTCCTTTAACGTTGATCATATCTTCGGCGAAATAAAGCTGGCAATGTGCTTTGATATGGAATCCAAACGAGAAAAGCAGAATGATTGCAGCGAGTTTAAAGAATTTTATTGCCATATGACGAGCCTTTGAATGAATGTTTTTAAACGCCTTGAATGAATATCTTTTGATTTGAATTCATTCAGGGCGTTTCAGCTGTTGTGAAGATGTAAATTATTCGCCATTGGTTGATTAATAGGTCAGATTTTTAATTCTATCCATTGCTTTAATGACGTTTTCACGATCAGCAAAAGCCGAAAAGCGGAAATAACCTTCACCTGACGGGCCAAAACCCGATCCTGGTGTGCCAACAACATTTGCATCGTCGAGTAGTTTATCGAAAAACTTCCATGAAGTAAGGTTATTCTTCGTTTTGACCCAAACATAGGGTGCATTAAGTCCTCCAAATACGGTATAACCTAAAGCAGAAAGACTTTCCCTTATAATTCTTGCATTTTCGAGGTAATATGCAATGAGTCCTTTCACCTCTTTTTTACCTTGTTCCGAATAAATCGCAGCAGCTGCTTTTTGTACCGGATATGAAACACCATTAAACTTAGTGGTGTGCCTGCGCATCCAAAGTGGTTTTACTGCTACCCGATTTCCATTGCGATCGTAAGCGAAAAGTTCATTCGGAATGACGGTGAATGCACAGCGTGTTCCTGTGAATCCTGCTGTTTTCGAAAAGCTTCTGAATTCAATTGCAACACTTTTTGCTCCTTCTATTTCGAATATCGAATGTGGAATGGTATCTTCGGTAATATAGGCTTCATAAGCGGCATCATAAAGTATAATGCTCTTGTTTTTAATGGCATAATCGACCCATTGTTTCAGCACCTCTTTGGTGGCAACGGTTCCTGTCGGATTGTTTGGGAAGCAGAGGAAAATCAGATCGGGTCTTGTTGCAGGTAGCTCAGGTATAAACCCATTTGCTTCGTTGCAGGGCATATATACAATGTTATCGAAGTAACCGTTTGCCTGGCAAGCACCCGTTTTACCCGACATAACGGTTGTGTCGGCATAAACAGGATAAACGGGATCGCAGATGGCAATGATGTTGTTATCTCCAAATATTTCCTGGATGTTTCCTGTGTCACATTTTGATCCGTCGGACACAAAGATTTCATCAGCTGAGATATTTACACCGCGAAGTTTGTAATCATTTTCAGCAATTGCTTCACGCAGAAAATCGTAACCCTGTTCGGGTCCATAACCTTTAAAAGTGCTTTTATGTCCCATCTCTTCAACGCCTTCGTGAAAGGCTTTGAGAATCGACGGTGTAAGTGGTTGTGTAACATCTCCAATTCCCATCCGGATGATATCTTTACCGGGATTTGCTGCTGCAAATTCGCGCACTCTCCGACCAATTTCAGGGAATAAATATCCTGCTTTTAATTTCAGGTAGTTCTCGTTAATGTATGCCATATAATGATTTGTAATACAATGTCGTTTAGTTAACAAAGATATCTAAAAGTCCTTATTTTATTGGATTTTTAGCAATAATAGTTCTTTGAAATTTTGTAGTTA
>JAAFHB010000310.1 GCA_010906965.1 Mariniphaga sp.
GGAAGAATTAAACAAGGCAATGAGCGAAATGAAATAGTCACAATTACTTAGGCACCATTTTTAAGATCGATTCTGTAAATCCGTAGGTACCTTCAGCAACCGCATCCACACTTTTTGAAGTAAGACTACATGCAATCACATGTGATCCGGCATCAGGGAAAGCTTGCGCCTGCTTAAATGAAACAGGAGTTCCCACTTGTCTGAACATCTTTAATCCCGCCTTCACTTCGACGGTTTCATCCTGGTGCTGCTCATCCTTAAAGTAATATCCAAAAAATAACGGACACTTCACCTTTGCAAATACTTTCTCTGTCATCGTAACATCGACCAACTGTTGAAGGAATACCGGCCCTTCGGCTCTGTAACTGCAATACCAGTATTTACATATTTCGCTTGTCGGATCTTCGCTCGAAACTCTGAAATCCCCCCCGAAATTTAACTTTGCAATCTGCAAGCCCCAGGGTTTCGACAATAGAACAGATGCTTTCTGCTTGATTCTTACATTTGGAGAATAGAGTATAAGTCCGTAAACCATTTCAGGAAAATCGGCAGCAAGTTTGAGCGCCAAAGTTCCACCCGTTGAAGTTCCCATAATAATCACCTTCTTGCCCAACTGTTGGGCGATCACCAAAGCCAGTTTGGCCGATTCATAAAGACGATAAGGCGTCATGTCGATCAACGGATTTTCGGTGACAAGGCCATGTGATGCAAGCCGGGCAAGGTAGGCATTGCATCCATATCGTTTTGGAAAATCTTCGTTTACCGGATATCCTTCCATTCGACTGGCGGAAAAGCCATGCAGGTAGAGCAGAACATACTCGGTTTGAGCGTGAACAGAATCATTGGCCCAAATAATTTTAGCCTCGTTACCCGGTTTTACTTTTTCAACCGTCTCCAGATGTGAAACAAATTCCCCAATATTTGTGGTAACTACAGGCAATTCGGCATTTAATACCGGCTCGGGCATTTTAGGTCCCAGAAAATAGGTTGCTATTGGAAGAATTACGATCCCTGAAATAATTTTAATTGCTTTCATTGAGTTGCTTTTTTTAAGATTCATCAATCCTGATAACAGCCATTCTTTTCCGGCCATCCATTAATATTTCAAGTTCATTTTTAAACCGCACATGTTTGACATATTTCCCTTGCCATATCAATTCCTGTTTCTCCAAAATATCGAGCTTAACAAAATCGCTGCTGTTGATATCGGGAATTGAAAAATATCCAACATTCATTGAAGTGACGTTGTGAAAAAAATGAGAACCCAATGAAGCATCAAGCGGATAATTGGGCAATCCGATTTCGACAATTACTTTTGCATTATTAATGTGTGCCCAGTTGACTGGGATTCCCGTGTATTCATCCCGTGTTCCCCAGCGGCCTGGCCCAATCAATACATATTGCTGATTGCTAGCCGTAAATGATTTATTCACCTCTGCAATCTCGTTGGCAATTTCACGCGTCTTTGTCCTGTCAAAATTTTGAATATCAACATAAACTACATCCGAAATTCCCGCTATTTTGCCGTTCCCCATGCCTCTGTTCGACAATAATAATAGTTTAGAATTATCGAGCAAGCCCAATTCTATTTCCACATCATCTTCACGCCTGATTAATGGCTTTAATTGAAGCAGATAGAAAGTTGGCCAACCATTCTCTCCATTGCTCAGATCGATTGCATATTCCATTTCGACAGGAGAACCCATTGCCTGTTTGAAAAGCTTCATGAGCAACATTAAAGTATCTGCGAGCGGGACATGCTGATATTCGAGAATATTGGCAAAATTGATTACACGCGGCCCACGCGTTCCAATGCCAGGTGTGATGTAATCGTTTTCGATACTATACGTCGATGCACAGTGGTCAAGCACACCATCTTTCTCTGCTTCAACCATTTTATATTTTCGTATCGCAGCCATCTCACCTTCCATGGTGAGGTCGAAACTATTATGCGTCATGTCAATCGCATAAAAATCACGCTGCGAATCGCGGATCTGATCCTGAACCGAATTGTTGTTTAATGCCGGGTATTTGGGACAAAATCTGAAAGCTTTTTCGCCCCCGACAACCGCTTGCCCCAAACCAACTGCGATCACTGCAAACCCATCATCCGGCTGCATATGGGAATAAGGATAGTAATTATACGACTGGGCAACTCCACTGATATCGGAATAAAACTTCTTGTTATGCTCATGACCTACAACAGGCTGGAGGATCACCGCCATTTTCTCCTCTTCAATCTTGTAATTTATCGCGTTGAAATAGGCCCTGGCATCATCACTAAATACTGAAGCATAAACAAGTTTAACAGCAGTTCGAAGTTGTTCAAAGCGGACATTTTCGTCCGGATGATTATTTGGAATTAAAAAGGTTGAATAGACGCCCGAGAATGGTCGTAGCAGCGAGTCTTCGAAAAGGCCCGAAGACCTTACCGCCAATGGTTGTTTTACCTGGCGCACATATTCTAATAAACGTTCTTTCAAAGTACTGCTAAGGCTTGCATTCAAAAATGCCTCATTTACCTTTTTAAAATCGGTCTGATGATAGGCTACATTATACAAATCGTTGGCCTCCAAAAATTTATCAAATTCGATTGCGCCAATGATTGCAGTTGCGGGCATCCTGATATTAATGCCCGGGATTAAAGTTTTCATGTCGATGTTTTCCATCATGTTACACATAAAAGCTAGACCCCTTCCTTTCCCCCCAAGCGATCCTCTACCCATTCGAACGACATAACGGTTACCATTTACAAGGGTTGGATCAAAATTGATAATCCTTCCGCGATTCCGCTTCTCATGCACATCGGCAAAAACACTTAAGCAGATATCCCTGATCTTTGAAGGATCTTCAAATTCTTCAATTTTATAGGGGATGAGCCTTTCTGCTATATTAATTTCGCCTCGTGCCACAAGCCATGTTGAAAAATCATTGGACCTTCCGTGATAAACAATTGATTCTACCGGTATCTGTCTGATCAATTCTTCAAATTCGTGGAGATTCCTGGCAACACCAATCTGCACTCCTTCCCCATTTCTAAATACAAAATCGCCAAAACCTAAGTTACTATTAATAAAATCATTAATATCATGCGAAAGGCTATCTGAATTTTTATTGATGAATCCTGCCTTAATTTCGTCAGCCCGAATGGAGTTCGAAACATCGTGCGATTGTAATAACAAAGGGATCGGGTAACGAAGGTTATGCTTGACAAATTTAAGCAGCTCAATCCCGGCATCCTCGTCATTGACGCCGTTGCGCGCAAATTTGACGTCAGAAATAACGCAAAGAAGATACTCCTTATATTCGTGAATTACCTGTAATGCATCTTCATACGTACTAACCAACAATACTTTAGGCCGAGCCCTGTACTTGAATATCTTATGTAGTTCATCGGTTGATTCATCCGAAACTAAAGCCTGGGTCTGCGTCATCACACTGGCAAATAAAAGCGGCAAATAGCGTGAATAGTATTTTATCGAGTCTTCAACCAACAGGATAATCCTTACGCCACCAAGCCTTGTATCTTTTGCAACATTTTTCTTATCCTCGATGTATTTGATCATTGCCAGAAACACATTCGAATTACCGTTCCAAACAAACACACGGTCAATTGCAGGAATTTTAGTCGCTGCAATTTTGAAAAAACGGACATCACTGTTGTTATTGACAAGCAATAGGATAGGAATACGTGGTTTTGCAGCATTGATCTCATCCACAATTTTGAGTGGCAATTCCTTGTCAACACCTGCCATGATAATCACAAGATCGAAATGGCGTGTATTTAGAATTTTGGCGACATCTTCCTGCGTATTGACGCTTGTAAACCGGGGTGCTGCATACAAATTAAGCTGAAGATATTCTCCAAAAATCTTATCAGAGAACTGCCCTTCCCTTTCGATGGCATATGAATCGTATAATGTTGCAAAGAGCAAAACCTCTTTTACTTTATTGGGCATCAGCTCCTGAAAGATGTCCCGATCGGTTTTCCTCCTTTTATAAATAGCAGATATTGAGATGTTTTCTAAATTATCCATTGATTGATTCGGTTAATACCTTAATAGTTTAAAGTTAGTAAAATTGATTAAAAACAGGAAAGGGGCAAATTGCCCCTTTCCTTATAAATATTTAATGATTTGAGTAATTGAAAGCTTGAAGGGTTTCTATTGTTTGGGCTGATCAAAAGAAACCATTAAACAATAGAAAACATCCCCAACCCTTTGTGCCCACTATTCAACAACCCAGGTATTGCCACTGCCAAGAAGGTCGTCTATCGACTTGATTCTCGCCTTACTTTTCACCTCAGCAATCTGTTTCTCCATCATCTGATCGTAAACCAGTGCTTTAACAGCACGAATCACACCCATCGCAACCGGAAAATCGGGCAGTTTCATTCCGATAAGTTGCTGATTAATATAACCATTTGGCTCGGTAACATCATGAATAAGAATATCATCGCGTGTTATGCCATTTTCACCAATTGTAACCACTTTAAGCAATCCCTTGTCAAAAACAAGTCCTTTATCTTTTTGATTTCCAAAAATCATCGGTTCGCCATGTTTCAAAAAAATCTGTCGTTCCTCGCGAAACTTCGGATCCGAAATTTCAGCGTGAATTCCATCGTTGAAGATCACACAATTCTGCAAAACCTCCACAATAGAGGTGCCTTCATGCTTTGCCGCTTCTTCGAATACTTCCTGCGAATGCTTGATGTTATTATCAACTGCCCTTGCAAAAAAGGTTCCTCCGGCTCCAAGAACCAGTTGCCCCGGAATGAACGGATTCTCAATTGTTCCTTGTGGAGAAGTTTTGGTGACCTTACCCCGGTCGGACGTAGGAGAATATTGTCCTTTTGTAAGACCATAGATTTTATTATTGAATAAAACCAGGTTGATATTGATATTCCTGCGAATAACATGAATAAAGTGATTTCCACCAATGGCTAATGCATCGCCATCACCCGTTATTTCCCAGACACACAGTTTAGGATTGGCACATTTCACTCCGGAAGCAACAGCTGCAGCACGACCATGAATGGTATGAAAACCATATGTGCTCATATAGTATGGAAATCGTGAAGAGCAGCCAATACCCGAAACAACCACAAAATCCTCTTGTTTTATGCCCAGTGTTGCCATTGCTTTCTGGATCGAATTTA
>JAAFHB010000311.1 GCA_010906965.1 Mariniphaga sp.
CTAACAGTCGCACAAAATGATGTTATTGTGACACAAAGTCATCGAATTGTGACACAAAGTCATCGAACGGTCGCACAAAACGATCTGATTGTGACACAAAGTCAGCTGATGGTCGCACATAGAATAGTTACTGCAGCACATACGAATCTTTTGGTCATGCATAGAAGGTTTATTGCAAAACATGCGTGTTTGATGGTCGCGCATAAAAGGTTAATTGCAAAACATACGCGTCTGAACGAATCGTGAAGTGATGCAAAGTGACACTCCCTAAACAGGCAAAATAAAATCGCTAACCATCCCAACTAAATCGTAACAGGTTTATTTAAACAATTAAGGGCCTTACCGAAAAGTGAAGCCCTTAATTATTTGTATATTCCAAAGATTAAAGGGATCTTCTAATACCTGTAATGATCCGGTTTATAAGGTCCCTCTATCGGTAAACCGAGGTAGGCAGCCTGATCATGCGTGAGCTTTGTGAGTTTTACACCAATTTGTTCCAGGTGTAAACGTGCAACCTCTTCATCCAGATGTTTGGGAAGGCGGTAAACGCTAACAGGATAATCTTTTTTCCAAAGCTCAATCTGTGCAAGTGTCTGATTTGTGAAAGAGTTACTCATCACAAAAGATGGATGACCCGTAGCGCATCCAAGATTAACCAAACGACCTTCGGCCAGCAAATAGATGGAATGACCGTCAGGATAAACATACTTGTCAACTTGTGGTTTAATGTTCACTTTCTGCACTCCCGGCCATTTTTCAAGCTGGGCAACCTGTATTTCATTGTCGAAATGGCCAATATTACAGACGATTGACTGATCTTTCATTGCTGCAAGGTGCTCTGCCGTAATGATGTCTTTATTTCCGGTTGTGGTCACATAAATATTTCCTTCATTTAACGTATCCTCTAAAGGTTTGACTTCAAAACCTTCCATAGCGGCCTGTAAAGCACAGATAGGGTCAATTTCGGTTACGATTACCCTTGCACCATAACTTCGCATGGAACCTGCACAACCTTTTCCAACATCGCCATATCCTGCTACTACGACCACCTTTCCGGCAATCATTACATCGGTAGCGCGTTTGATTCCGTCGGCCAGCGACTCTCGGCAACCATACAAGTTATCAAATTTTGACTTTGTGACCGAATCGTTTACATTAAATGCAGGGAAAAGCAATCTGCCGGTTTCCATCATCTGGTACAAGCGATGAACCCCGGTGGTCGTCTCTTCAGATACTCCTTTAAGGGTAGGAACAATCCTGGACCAACGCAATGGATCTTCAGCTAAAACCCGTTTCAGTGTTTTGTATAATTGAATTTCATCTTCTGCATCCAATTCTTTATCAAGGGAGGACGGATTTTTTTCAGCTTCATACCCCAAATGAACCATCATCGTGGCATCACCCCCGTCGTCAACTATTAAATTCGGACCTAATCCGTTACCAAAGTCCAGTGCGCGTTCCGTACACCACCAGTATTCTTCGAGCGATTCGCCTTTCCAGGCAAAAACGGGCACACCCGTAGCAGCAATAGCAGCTGCTGCATGATCCTGTGTACTAAAAATATTGCAACTGCACCAGCGCACTTCTGCACCCAATTCAGCAAGCGTTTCAATCAGTACGGCTGTTTGGATGGTCATGTGCAATGATCCCATGATGCGTGCACCTTTTAAAGGATTCAAACCTTTGTATTTTAAACGGGTTGCCATTAACCCGGGCATCTCTTTTTCTGCGATTTCAATTTCTTTACGGCCGAAACCAGCTAATTTGATATCAGCAACTTTGTAATCGGTTTGTGTGATTGTGAGACTCATAATATTGATTTTAAGAAATGAAGTGTAATTATATTTTAAGTGAAGGTGAGCGGATTTATTGATAGTTCGGCAGACCGGATGATAACTGGCAACTGTCTTGCACAAAATGACCCTTTCTAAATTGTCGAAATATTCAGATACAAGCTTTTAAATCTGTTGCTTACCAAAAACAATTTCGGTGAAGTTTTTAATTATTTTTTCCCGGTTAAACTGGTTTTCCAATAATAAATTTGTGTTGTTTATCTTTTCAGCCAATTTTTCAGAGGAGCATAGGGTTATTTCCTGAAACGAATTTGCAATTTTCTGAATATTATCCGGATCTGCAACCCAGCCTAAATTGTAATTCTTAATTAAATAGGCTACCTCTCCGTTAATAATTCCGAAAATAGGTTTCTCCGCATTCAGATAAGACTGGAATTTGGCCGGTATCGTCAAATTGAAAATCGGCTTGTTTTCCAAAGCAATGATCAGTACATCCGCTTTCTCATAAAAATAGGGGATGTCAGATGATTTCATCAACCCCCAGAATTTTATATTCTTATAGTTATTTGTGTTTACGATCTCCTCAAGATAATTAAGATGAGACCCATTACCTATCAGATTCAGCCATATTTCTTTATTCTCTGTATTGTTTGAGAATTTTGCAAAACCTAATATTACGTTTTCCAGGTTCTGCACTTTTCCTAAGTTACCTGCAAAAACGAAATTGAATTTTCCGGGATATCTGAATTTTTTATGGATTGCTTTAAGATCTGTTATTTTGGAAGTTAACGACCATTGCGGAATAAACTGCACTACTTTTGTTGGGCAATATTTTAAAATTATTGGAATAAATCCCGGGCATGAAACAGTAATAGTATCGCAGTTTGTATAGATCCATTTTACAAATCGCTCCAAAATCCACCGGGATAAACCATTTTTCGCCAACCCGAAAGCATAAACCGTATCGGGCCAAATATCCTGCGTCCAAATAGTCGTATGTTTTTTGTATAACTTTTTAATTAGTATTCCAATCGATGGAAAGGTCAGCGGACCAGTGTGGTAAATATAAATAGCATCAAACTTGTTCCCGTTTTTTATGGCCCAGATAAAGCCCAGAATCATGTTCCATATATAGTTTAATATTTTTACCAGCAGGTAGGATTGGTAGCCGGGTATAAACTGAACACGATAGACAGGAACTTCATTGATCAACTCATTTTGAAAAAAATGATTTGTATAACCCGGATAAACTTTCCCATGCGGGTACGACGGATTTCTGGTCAGTACAGAAACTTTATACCCTTGTTTTTTCCATGAAAAAACCAGATCGTTAATAATAAACTCTTCAGGGGCAAAAACCTCTGTGATTATTAACAATTTTTTCCCGTTAGGATTTATCATTTTGACCACACAACTCTGTTTATATAATCGGTATAGCTTAAAATAATCCGCACTACTTTGTCCGAAACATTTGGCATTGAATAATCTGCAACAGGCCGCAGCGTTAAGCTTTGATTTATATTTTGATTTTCAAGAATTGCCAGGCCTTGTAATATACGGTCGTAATTCATTCCAACCATCATTACCGAAGCTTCTTCCATCGCTTCTGGGCGTTCGTGGGCATCACGGATGTTCAGTGCAGGGAAGTTCATAATAGATGATTCCTCAGAGATGGTCCCGCTGTCGGATAGTACGGCTTTGGCATTTTTTTGAAGATGGTTGTAATCATGGAATCCCAATGGTTTCATCAATTCGATCAACGGATGAAACTGTATCCCTTTTTCGTTGATTTTATTCCGCGTACGCGGATGGGTTGAAACAATGATTGGCAGTTGATATTTCTCCGCAATGTAATTCAATACCTTAACCAGTTTATCAAAGTTGTCAGAATTGATATTCTCTTCGCGATGAGCAGATACCACAAAATAGTTGTTCTTTTTGACTGAAAGTCTTGTCAGAACATCTGAAGCATCAATCTGTGGCATATTCGCATGTAAAACTTCAAACATTGGGCTGCCGGTCTTGATGATCTGATCTGCCGGTAATCCTTCCCTTAAAAGGTATTCCCGGGCAATATCGCTGTAAGTAAGATTGACATCCGAAATATGATCTACAATTCTGCGGTTGGTCTCTTCCGGTACACGTTGGTCGAAACAGCGATTCCCTGCTTCCATATGGAATATAGGGATATGTCTCTTCTTGGCTGGGATCGCACAAAGACAGCTGTTTGTGTCTCCCAAAACCAAAAATGCATCGGGTTGCTCTTCTTCGAGCACCGGGTCTATATTGATGATGATCTGACCAATGGTAGCTGTCGCATTGACTCCCGCAGCATTCAGAAAATGATCTGGTTTTCGTAATCCAAGATCTTTAAAGAATACCTCGTTTAATTCGTAATCGTAATTTTGACCAGTGTGAACAAGGATGTGTTCAATGGCTGTTGTTTCGTCAAGTCTTTTTATCACCTGCGACAAACGGATGATCTCAGGTCGTGTACCGACAACTGTTAATACTTTAAGTTTTTTCATGATAAATACAAATTGCACAAATTTTAGCGAATTTCACGAATTAGTGAAGAGATAAGTCATAATCGACTAGTCTATTGGGTTACACTTTGATGATATAGAACGCTGATGGCGCTGATTGAAAAAGATTAACTCAGATATTTTTTTCTGTTTAAATCCGTTTTATCTGCGTTATCTGCGTTCCATTTTTAAACTTTTTCGAAGAAGGTGTCCTGGTCATTAGCATCAAAATGCTCATTGATCCAGAAGATTGTATAAAGGTCTTCTTCACCGGTATTCGTGATGTTGTGCGAGTACCAGACGGGCATGTCGACAAATGAAGGTTGATTTCCATCTAAATCAAAAGAAATCACTTTATCAGTTCCGATACGGCGAATGTCGATTCTGGCTTTGCCTTTGATCACTGCAAAACGCTCTGCTTTTCGGGTATGAAAATGATTGCCACGGGTTATTCCCGGAACAGTGGTGGAGAAAGATACCTGTCCACCGCTGTGTAGCTTTACAGTTTCAACAAAGCTGCCACGATTGTCGGTGTTCAATTTCAATTGAAACGGGAAGAAGGATGAATGATCGATGTAGCAAAGAAAAGTATTGAACAGGTTTCGGTCGAAGGGATTATCCAGATTTGGAAGGATTCCTTTGTCGAAATAGTTTTCTTTGAATGCCGTCAGTTTTTGTAAAAGCCCGGTAACTTTTATTTCGGAAGTATGTGGTAATAAAATAGTTTCACAGTGTAAAACTGTGTTATTACTCTGCGTAGCACTGTGGTCTGCAATTTTATCAATGAAATGCTTTACCAGTTCGTTGACGTAAATCAGTTTC
>JAAFHB010000026.1 GCA_010906965.1 Mariniphaga sp.
GTACCCCGATCACAAGAGTACTGCCTTTTTATTAATTAAAAATGGTATACTTTTGGAGTGAAACACTGGTATACTTTTGGGCTGAAATAAACACACTGTTTCTCTTGCCAGTGAACCTGATCGTTTGGTCTCGCAGGACATTGTCATCTCCTTCAAGCATGTCTTCGCCTTCCGTGATTTCATAATCAGGATGGGACTTCTCCCGTATGATGAAGAAAGCTCCAGCCTGCTCAATTGCGTAGAGCCTGGAGAGATCAAAGTATCCCCTGTCAAACACATAGCAGGCGTGCCGTTCATATATGAACCAGTCCATAGACTTGGTATCATGCACATTTGCATTGCTGATTCTGTAGAATACCGGTATTTCAGTGGCGATATCAATCTGTGTATGGATCTTGATGCCGGACTTAGTACTCCTGAACTTGGCCCATCTAAAGACCGACATGCACAGATCAATGGTGGTGGAGTCAATGGCATAGAACCTTCCGTGAAGTTCAAACTCTTTGGTGGTACGCTTGGCTTGGGCAATAGACACAATGTAAAAGGCAAACTTTTCAAATATCCCAGGGTCTCTGAGGATGTTTGCTTTGGAAAGAACGCTCCTGTTGATGGGAACCTTTCCAAACCCCAGGTGAAACGATCTTTTGGCATGAGCAACAGTGACATCTGTGAGTTCTCTAAGACTATGACATCCTATGAGCTGGCCGTACATAATGACCAGCATATGGCTCCAGTAGGATGGTGCCATTCTGGCTGTCCTGTCCTTGTATTTTATTACCAGTCGTTCGAAGTAACGTTTTGGGAGAAACTCCACAATCTGTGCGAAAACATATTTGCCGACGTTCATACCTGTTCCAATTTGTACCTGAATACAAAGGAACAAAATTTAAAAGGACGACAAGGTTTTGAGAGGATAGCATGCTGTGCATAAAACAGATATAAGACATTTTAACAAATATTAATAGACACTAGTGAAAGAAGATTTTGATAAACAAAATATATCTGCCTGATATTCATATATTTTATATATTACAGACAGAATCTATTTAATTTATGATTGAACCAGTCCATCCTCGGTTAAAATCTAATTTTACAAATTATTGTAAATATTTGAGATTAATTTGAAACATTTGCCTAATGTATTCGTTTATACTTATGATTCTTTGCCTACAAACAGAAAAGTTGAGAAGTTTGTATATTTAGATTTTATGAGTTGGTCATTTACCAATTGATATTTTAAATTTGAATTTATATTAATGATTAGACAAATATATATGATTAATATATAAAGTGTTGTTATATTTGTTTATATATTTTTATATGTGTTTGTATATAAATACTATGTAATTTATGAAGTGATAATTTTTTGATGTAAAAGCTTTTTGATATTTTCATTTTATGATGATGATATAGTATAAGTAAGAGTGAATATATATATAGCGTTATTTGTAAAATAAGGTAAAATACGCAATTGCGAATTAAAAATTTGTATTGTATATTATTACAATGCGTAATTGCATATGATTACCTGACTAATTATATCTTATTCTAGTATCATTAACTTTTAAATTTTGCACCATGAATTCCGACAATTTTACCAAGCTTGCTGAAGATCTTGACGAGAAACTGGATCATTTAAAATTGGAAAATGATCCTGTTTTGGTTTTTTCTGAAAAAGCGGTTAACCTATGTATTTCCATCCTTCAGTTAATGAAGAATGCAGTTCTTATGAATGGTTTCATCAGTCCTCGTGATGAAATCGATTTTTTTAGAAACATCAAACCAAAGGTTTACAGCAAATTTATTTTTTATGTCAAGATTTATAGTATAGAGAGCAAACGTATACATGGCAGTATAAAAGCGCAAAGAAGGCTGTTAATAGCTGAACAGGATAAACTTCAGTTTTTTGCACATGACAATCTGGAGTTTACCGAGTATTATCGCAGCAATAGCGCCTATATGGATGATCGCTATTTTATGCGAGGAATAGAAAGTATTAGGATTTGCACTGAGAACCTTCATTCTCTGATTGACAAACAATTTTCAACCATTCATGATCCAACTGTTGCCATTATATTGGCCAATGATATGTTGGTTATTTATTTTCAGACTGAACTTGAAAGACTAGATTTCCAAAACGTTAAAAACGAAATTAAACAAAATGTAGATGAACATTACAATTCCAAACTTTATTGGACGGGGAGTAAAATTGCGGCGTTTGAAATGATATATGCCCTTCATAGCTCTGGAGTCATAAATAACGGAGCTGTTGATATAATGCAGGCCGTGAGATTTGCAGAACGAATTTTTCATATAGATCTGGGCGATCCTTACCACGCTTTGACTGAGATTAGGTCACGGGCGAATGGGAGAACCAAATTCCTTGACCAGCTTAAGGGTAGTTTAATTAAAAGATTGGATGAGTCTGACCAATTTAAACCGGGAAACATAAATTAGTTATAAGGAAAGAGTTTGGCAGCAATGGTTATCCTCTTTCATATTGCTGACATTTGATTTGAAATTGCAACTTTTTGTTGCGACACTCCGGCCTCTGATCACATTGGAGGCTCCAGGCTGAACGGTAAATCTAAATTACAATCATTAACTCAAAATGCTAAAAAATAAGTATATACGGCAAAATTGTAAATATCACCATTTATTGGACTGATAAATCAATTGTTCCTTCGGCACGTTCGCTTCACCTGCTCAATCGCTCCCTTTACCTGTTCGTGCCTCACAGAGCCCCGGTCGCTTATTCCTGGGTTCATCTCACAAGCCTCCGTCGCTCAATGGGAAGAGTGGCTCTGGCGGACTTTTAGATATCTCTTTCTCACCAATCAGTATAATTTTCATCTCAGTCCACTTCGCCACACTTCCTGTTTTTTTCGGATTTCATCACGTTTTTTACAACTTTCCCCATTTTTTAAAAAAGTATAAAAAAAATGAAAATATTTTTATCATTTTATTAGTATCTCAATAGATCTGTTTATTCGAAGAAAATCATACTGGTTGACAAATCGGAGCTCATCCGATATCAATTTGAGTCAAAAATTATTGAAATGCTAATTTGTTATTTAACGATATAAAAAACCCCATGAGGTATACCTGTAGAAAAAGTTTCTGTTGAGATTTGCATATTTGGGATATATCAAAATAAATCATTTAAAATTTAAAAGCTATGTCAACAGAAATTATTACAACCGAAGATCTTCAAGTGTTCAAAACTGAGTTATTCCGCGAGATTAGAAAGATGTTTCTGGAACACCATGGTCAGCCAGCCAAAAAGTGGTTGAAATCTTATGAAATCCGCAAACTACTAGGAATTTCACCTGGTACGTTGCAAAACATGCGTATGAATGGCACGTTGCCTTTCACCAAAATCGGTGGAGTTCTGTTTTATGACTATGAAAATATTCGTAAAATGCTGGAATCAAATCAGGTAAAACCGCGCTTTGACTTCGATCGAAAATGACAAACTACATCAGACACCTTTCAAGGTTCTTTGCCAGGTTGTCGGATGACCAACGCATGACCCCGTTTCACGTGAGCCTGTATATGGCGCTTTTCCAGTTCTGGAACCTGAACCGGTTTCAAAATCCATTTTCAATATCACGTGACCAGACGATGCAGTTATCCAGGATTGGTTCGCAGAATAACTATGCAAAGTGCATGAAACAACTTCAGGAGTGGGGATATATCCTCTATGTTCCCGCTTCCAATTTGTACAAAGACAGTCAGGTTACCTGTATCGCTTTTGATACCGGCACATATACCGGCAGTGATACAGGTAACAATACCGGCACATATACTGGTAATGATACCAGTAGTGATACAGTTAATGATACAGGTAGTTATACCGGCAAATATACCGGCACAGATACCGGTACTGATACGCCTTCCTTATATATAAACATTACAAACATAGAAAAACAAAAAGGCCTTAAAAAAATAAGTAATGGAAGAGGAAAAAACACATTCGGAAGCATCAAATTTGATTCTGCAACCGACAAAGATTATTCGGAACCCTTATGAAGATATTGCAGATTTACAAAACAATGTTTTCAATTTTAGTTTTCCTGTTTGTCTGGTGTGGCTGGAGCAAAAAGGTAAAATGTTGTTCGGTGATCATTTCTCAGTTTTCAGGGAAGACCATGAATTAATTTTCAAATTGCTAGTTTATGCCATCGGCGACGTTGAAAATACAACCCGCCAAAATTTGAGCCTGAAAAAAGGGATTCTGCTGACAGGACCGGTTGGATGCGGCAAAACATCGCTGATGACACTGATCAAACCCTTTTTTGCAGCAGAAAAGCAGTACGTCATAAAATCGGTCCGGGATATCACCTTTGAGTTTGAAAAAGAGGGTTTTCTGGTAATTAACCGATACAGTAACCTGGCTTTTTGCAACCCGCCGTTTTCTGGGATCAACAGCGCCTTTTGTTTTGACGATCTGGGTATCGAGCAGCCGATAAAATATTATGGAAATCAGTGCAATGTGATGGCCGAAATTCTGTTAAGCCGTTACGACCAGTTTATTCGAAAAGGAGTTCTAACCCATATCACCACCAACCTTGCCGCTTCCGAACTCGAATCGATGTATGGCAGTCGGCTGCGCAGCCGTATGCGGGAGATGTTTAACCTGGTGGCGTTTGACCGGAATTCGAAGGATAAAAGAATTTGAAGTTTTCTCTGCCCTTAAGTTTTTGTATTTTTGTATAGCAAATCAGAGATCTCATTTGATATTCAAATAAATCAGCATGACAAAAGAAGAATTGGAACTTATACTGAAAAATGGTGAAGGTCATAGAATTGAATTCAAAGAAAATGTGAATTCAGATCTTTCAAAAGAAATGGTTGCTTTTGCCAATTCTTCTGGTGGAATGATTCTGATAGGTATAAATGATAATTCCCGGATTATTGGTGCTGAGAAGTCGAATGATCTTAGCTCAAAAATTCAGGATATAGCCCAAAACTGTGATCCGTCAATTCCGTTGCATATTTTTGATTTTGAAAATATTGTTGTTTTGGAAATACCTGAAGGTTTAAATAAACCTTACCGAAATTCCAAAGGGTTTTTTATCCGTAATGGAGCGAATTCTCAAAAAATGACAACAGCTGAAATTACAGCTTTTTTACAGACTGAAGGAAAGGTTCGCTTCGATGAAATTGTTCGGGAAGATGTAGATTTTGATTCTAATTTTGATAAAAAAGCTTTTTCTGAATTTTTAAAGCTCTCATCCATTGTCGGAATACTTGATCCGGAATCCATGCTTCAAAATTTGGATTCAATTTTCGTATCAAAGGAAAAGGTTTTCTTTAACAACGCCGGGTTACTCTTTTTTTCAAAAGATCCGATTGCTCACTTATTTTATTGTTCGGTAATATGCGCTTTGTATAAGGGAACTGAAAAGCTTACTATTTTGGATAGAAAAGAATTGCGAGGTAATCTTATTCAGAATGTAGATGATGCACTTCTTTTTTTGAAAAAGCATTTGAATTTGCGTTATGAGATAAACAGTACAAGGAGGGAGGAGATTCTTGA
The DNA here is from genome assembly GCA_010906965.1 of Mariniphaga sp. GTDB lineage: Bacteria > Bacteroidota > Bacteroidia > Bacteroidales > Prolixibacteraceae > JAAFHB01. Next base: position 5,543 of record JAAFHB010000026.1, read on the forward strand.
AATTCCGGAAGTTGCTCTTAGGGAAGCTGTTATTAATGCTGTATGCCACCGCGACTATTTTGAAAAAGGGGCACAAGTAATGATTGAAATATTTGATAACCGGGTAGAAATTTCTAATCCAGGCGGTTTGCCCAAAGGATTGACCCCGGAAAAATTTGGGAAACGTAGTATAGCACGAAACCCAATTATCGCAAATCTTTTTCAGCGATCCAGATTTATTGAAAAGATGGGAACCGGAATTAATCGGATGCGTCAGGCTATGCAGCAAGCAAAACTTCCATTTCCAACTTTCGAATTTGATGGCTATTTTGTTGTCTGTCTCTATAAAAATTCTTCTGCAAAAGGTGGTATAGAAGGTGGTATAGAAGGTGGTATAGAAGGTGGTATAAATATAACTGGAATACTGAAAGTTCCGGACAAACAGAAGGAAGTATTAGAACTCATTCGTGAAAATAACCGGATAAGCATTGATGAAGTTGCCAAAAAACTTGATATAAACAGAAGTGCAGCACAAAAGCATTTTGAAGGTTTAAAAGAAAAAAACATAATAGTTCGAAGGGGGCATCGATCCGGCTACTGGGAAATATTATCATAACTAAATTTTTCGTCTCTTCAGCGTGTTCCTTTCTGTGGCTCCGGCACGTTCGCTTCACCTGCTCCAACCGCTCCCTTAGCCCGTTCGTACCTCACTGAGCCCGGTCGCTTATTCCGCCGCGTTCATCTCGCAAGCCTCTGTCATGTATCCGCAAGCGTGGTTCGGGCGGGATTTGGGCCTTAATTTTGAAATAACCAGTATAATTTTCGTTTTCTCCCGCGTCACCACACTTCCTGTTTTTGAAGACGACAGAAAAATCTATCGAAAACCCCCCAACCCCAAATTAAAAAAAGAAACTTCAATTTAGCCGGTCACCGGAAAAGGAAAAATGCAAGGCCGGGGCAAGTGTTCCGGCCTGGTTTGTTTTTAGCTGGTTTAACATTTGCGGTATATTTAACCGGAATAACCCTGCATTTTAACCGCGACCGGCACACCATCGTACTTTCTTTTTCTTTTTTTCTTTTATTTTTGAATATTTCAATCATTTAATTGGTATTCAGACAGGTCAGTTTGAACAATCAATTGATTGGAATTTGACCAGCGGGAGATCATCTGGCACCAAACAGCGTCAAAAAGCAGAAATATACCACAATTACATTTAACCATATAAAAAGCTCAAGGGGGTAGACATGGTGCTTTTTTCCGAATTCGCTGATGCATATTTGCACCTGGAATTGCCTTAGGCAGGTTGGTTTTGAAAAACCGGCTCCAGGCAACGGGAAAAGAAGTTAAACCTTAAAAACGACACCATGTTTGGATTGGAAAAAATCAGCTGGACTCAGTTTTCACTGATGATCCTGTACGCAACTTTGATTTGGTATGCAGGTCTGTTTACCTGGGCATGGCTCAGAACGCGAAAAAGAAATACCAAAGACCTTTTTGAATACGATGATGATGAACTGGCACGACAGGAGGTGCTTATTCCTGTGGCAGTGTCAGCTGCTGACTTTCCCAGGGAGATGATCTCATTTGCAGCTCCGCAAAATGAAGCGCTAATCCTTGATCCGGATGTTGACAGCGACATTGATGATGGTCATACGCTGGAGTTATTCGCCGACAAGGACCTCTCTGACTTCCCGGAAATACTTCATCAAATCCATGTACTGCAGTAAATCTTTTTGAAAGAAGCAGGGTTTTTAATCAATCTGGAATTTTAAAAAACCTGTTTTTAACAGCAATCTCAAAATAATATAAGCCCGGAGTTTCAGGGCTGAATTGTATCCAATCATTAAAAATCAAATTATTACAAAATGAAAAAAACAAAATGGCTTCTCAGAAGTGCAGGTGCAAGCCTGCTGTTATTCCTGTGTTTTCTCAAACAAGTAATGGCCCAGTCAGCTGCGGGTATTGACCAGGCCACAGCAGAAGTGACCTCCTACATCGATCCGGTGACGAACCTGATTATTGCAGTGGGGGCTGTTGTCGGACTGATCGGCGGGATAAGGGTTTACATCAAATGGCAGAGCGGTGATCAGGACACCCAGAAATCGCTGATGGGCTGGTTTGGTGCCTGTTTGTTTTTGGTACTGGTGGGTGTGGTCATCAAAGCATTCTTCACCTAATGGAAAGTCACCGCATTCTTAAAGTAGATACGCGGCTCTATATCAAAGGGCTATCCGGCCCTTTGGTTTTCCGGGCACTCTACGGCATCATTGCAGCTTTTTTGCTCTTTACTTTCCTCTACATTTTTCTCGGCGTTTTCACCTCTGTGGTGGTTTGTGTTCCGGCTATTTTTTTCTGGCTATACAGGCTGAACACGATACAGAAAAAACTAGGGCCTGAAGGCTGGAGCAAAAAACGGACAGCACGCGCGCTTCCTCTGTTTATTAGCATCAAACGAAGAATCTGTCAATTCAGTAACCAATGAAGATCAAAACGATAGAAGAGGTATTACCCATCCTTGGTTTTAACGGTAATGTGCTGGTCTCGGACAACCTGAACCTGACCATCGGGTTAAACCTTCACCTGCCTGAAGTACTATGCTGCAGCAGTGAAAAGATCGTCCAGCTGCACGACACTTTTCAACGTGTTGTGAACCTTCTGCCATCGGGCAGTTTGCTCCATAAGCAGGATTTTTTTCTCGCTGACAAGTTCCATAACAATCAGAAAATAAATGGCAAACTGTCAAAAACCAGCAATTTAAAAGTTGATGTTAACAGCGCAGAAAGCCTGTCGGGCGCTTACCTTCAACATTTTGAAGGAAGGTCATATCTCAGGCACGAGTGTTACCTCTACATCAGTATACTGAATAAGGGGCAGCTGAAAAATTATCTCTTGTCATCGCTGATCTTTTCCCGAAGGGAGCGGAACAAGCTGGATCTGCAGTATGACAAAATCCGGGAGCTACAGGCTAATTTGACTTCACTTTTCCTGCAAAGCGGTATTGGCTGTGAACCAATAACCAGGGAAGAAGCTGCCGGAGATGATCATACCACAGGACTTATCGAACGATTCCTGACGCTGAACTTTCAGGGTGGGGAACCAATCCTTGGTGGGATCGACTTCCGTGACCGGCTAAAGGTGATGGACCGGTTTGTGGAGATCCTCAGCCTGAGTGATTATTCGCATGTGCCGGCAGAGGTAAAGCCAACAGGCGGGCATCCTCAGACCGGACTTCCCGTCTCGCTGGTTTATCCTGTCACCTGGAACCTCCCTTTTTCCCATGTGACCAATCAGTTTATCTGTGTGCCAGGGCAGCAGGAGGTGAAGGCGGGTCTGGAATCGAGCTACAAAAAGATTTTCAGCCTCTCGCGCTTCTCATCCGAGAACCGCGTTAATGCGGGGCTGATCGAACAGTTTCTGGATACAGTACAAACTTCGGGGGAGAAAATCGTCAAGACCCATTTCAACGTGGTACTTTTCGATGAATCGATCCGGCAGCTCAAACAGAACAAAAGTGAAACCAGCTCAGCTTTCTCGATGATGAATTGTTTCCCCTACCAGCACACGTATGATCTTCCGCTGCTGTTCTTTGCCTCACTTCCATATTCCACGCAGCTTCCTGAAACTGAACTTTTTATTACTCAGGTTCCGCAGGCGTGCTGCCTGACCAATTTTGAGGGAGGCGTACACAGCAGTGATTCTGATTTCACATTACTGCTTTCGGACCGGCTTAGTGGTTGTCCGGTGCGGATAGACCTGTCGGATGAGCCGGTCAGGCAGCACCTGATCCATAACCGAAACAAGATCATCATTGGCGGATCGGGATCGGGCAAATCCTTTTTTACGAACCACCTTTTGAGGCAATATGCAGAAAGTGAAAACTGCCATATTGTTCTGCTCGATGTAGGGCGAAGTTACGAGCTGCTGACCCGGTACCTGGATGAAAGGCTTAAACATCTGGGCGGTGCGATGATGGTGGAGTTTACAGCCGAACACCCGATCTCGTTTAATCCGTTCGTGGTTACAGGTGAGCCTGATCCCGAGCGTCGGCAGACCATCCTTTCGGTGATCTGTACGATCTACCGCGAGAACCTGTCGGAGATGGAGAAAGACGTGATCGCGAGGGCAATAGCTGCCTACTTTGCCGCCGGAACGACAGAACGCTCGTTTAACGGCTTTTATGAATTCTGCCAGGACTACATTCCTGACCTCGTCAGTGAACATATGCTTGCCTTCAATGCCCCCGAGTTTTTCTTTATCCTGGGCAAATACTATCGCGGCGGGGAGTATGACTTTTTGCTGAACCGGGAGATGGATACCGATGAGTTTTTCCGCTGTCCGTTTATTGTTTTCGAACTGGACAATATCAAAGACCACCCCGTGATCTTTCCGGTAGCCACGCTGATCATCATCGATATTTTTATGCAAAAGATGCGTCGGCTGGTTGGAGTTCGCAAGGTCATCTGTATTGAGGAGGCGTGGAAGGCAATCGCCACGCCACAAATGGCCGGATATATCAAATACTTTTTCAAGACCATCCGCAAGTTTTTCGGGGAGGCGATGGTGGTGACCCAGGAGATCGACGATGTGATCTCATCACCGGTCATCCGTGACGCGATCATCAACAATGCTGACACCCGAATTCTGCTGGATATGGGGAAGTTTCGGAATAAGTTTGACAACATCTCCCAGACCCTTGGACTCTCCCAGTTCCAGAAAGAACAGATCCTCTCTATCAACCGGAATCTCCCTCATGATCGAAAACTTAAAGAAGTTTTTATCGGGCTGGGCACTTATTCACAGGTTTTTGCGCTTGAGGTGAGCCGTCCGGAGTACAACTGTTACACCACTGAACAAAATGAGAAGGAACAGATCCTTAAAAAACTGCAAAACCATCAATCATTTTTTGAAACCATTAAAGCTATCTGATTATGAAACACTCAATTTCACGAAACGCAGGCATGGATGAGCATCATCTCCTGCCAGTTCTTCCGATGCATCGGAACAGGTTTACCAATGCTGAAAAAGCAAATTATTCCCGGATTAAAATTCACCTGATTCTTCTTCCGGTCATGCTGATCTTTTTGACAATGAAGGGTTACAGCCAGGCTCCTGTAACCGATGTGGGAGCCGGTATCCAAAGGGAAGCTCTTTGGACACAGGAGAAAGAAATCCTTTCGAATATCAACTGGTACAATGTCCTGATCAGGGCGCTCAACGGAGATATCAAAGGATTGACAGGAGAACTGTTGGGCATCGACCAGAAGATGATGGAGAGTCTCGAAAAGGTCTCCGCGCTGATCAAAGATTACAAACGGATTCAGCAGACCCGCGAAATGCTCGGAAAGATTTCAGGGATCTATACCAGTAAACTACCACGGCTGATTCGCGATGAGAATTTCACGCCACAGCAGGCCGCTGTGATTGTACAATCCTTTGACCTGATTCTGGACGACAGCCGGCAGCTGGTTACCACCATCCTGGGAGCCATCACAAAAGACAAATCTTTTCTGATGGATGACAAACAGCGGTACGACACAATCAACGGAATTTACAACGAAGTGCGCAAGCACTACGGAACAATATGCTACCTCTATAACAAACTGCTCTATGCCTCTTACCAGAAGAGTTTCCAGAGCAGCAAGCTGGAGAGCTTTGCATTCTATTATACCCTTTATCAATAAGCAATATGGAAAAGTTTAAATCAATAATAGCCATGAAAACGATCCGTTGGTCCGGAATATCTATTCTATTGGTGCTGATCATTGAGCTTACAAGTATCGTTCAGCTTCATGCACAGGCTTTTGCTGTCAAACGCTGGCGTGATACCTATCCGCAGATGAACGGAAGCTATCCTATATCATTTATGGCCTTTAAAGGTGGCTTTATTATTCCGGTGCCCCACTTTTTTGTCCGAACCTGGCCGACACACTATTACATCGAATTGGGTGCCATGCCGGTAACGGATTCCGAAAATCTGACGGGTTCAATAAAAACCGGCTTTCTAAGGATTGTGGAGAAAATACTGGAACGATCTCAGATTCAAAAGCGGTCTGAAGAGACGACCCAAATCAAAACGAACAATTTGAAGCAAAGAGATATCGAACTGAAGCTGTTCAATTCCCGGTCTGATTACCTTCCTGATGTATATGGCATTGCAGATCAGTTTATCAGGCTTTACCGAAGCATCAATAATCTGGGAAAACAGCCGAATGCAGGAGCCATTGCCCAGATCAGCCGCAGGGAGGCTGACGAACTGGTGGTCCGTTTTATCATGGTGAATCTTTTACAAGCCGATCACGGCAAAAAACTGGAAGCCTTTTCCCTGATCCGAAGTGAGTTGACCCGGCAGATCGGGGAGACCGATTATACGAACCGAAAGGTTTACCACTTTAACTTTTACAGTGAGAGTGCAGATAATGGTTATGCGTTTTTAACCCGATAAAATCAATCAGGAAATGAACAATACTCTTTTACAGATTATGACAACCGATAGCTTCTTCCGCTTCACCGATGTGCTGGTACGGGGAGGTGTCGAAAATGCAAGGGTGCTGGTGGATATGGCGAGGGCCATCGGAGGAATTGCCACATTTTTTTATATCTCAAAACGTATCTACGAACAGCTGATCGCTGATAACCCTATCTCGATGCTGCCGCTGCTCAGACCTTTTGCGCTGGTTCTGGTTATTACTTTCTGGGGTCCGTTTGTCAATCTGCTGATGGTGCCCACCAAAGGGCTCACCAAACTTTCGGAGGCTGTTTATGCTGACAAAAAACACATTGTGGCCCAGCGGCTCAGGGATAAGCAAAATGCCATTCTATCCACTGATCTCCCTTCTTTTTATGAAAATCAGGAGAAGGAGGCGGCTCTCTGGGATAAAGGAATCAATATGTTGTTAACCACCTACAACATAGTTTCAGGCAGGGCATTGGCCAACCAGATTCACTTCTATGTGATGGATGGCGTAAGACAATTGCTGGAATCTTTCTTTGAGGCCGTTGTCTACCTGATTGCTTTCTTACGAACCATTTTTTGTGTGCTGCTTGTCATATTCGGACCGCTTGTGTTTGCCATTTCAATTTTTGATGGTTTTCAGGATAACTACCTGCAATGGATTGCCCGGTTCGTTAATGTCAATCTCTACCTGCCCATCGCCATGCTGATCCTTTCACTCGTTCAGGAGGTGCTGATCTATGTTCTTGAAAGAGAAATTACAGTGATCAACAGTTCCCTGATCTACCAGCCCTCCCTCTTTTTTGTCTCCAACCTCGTGGTTCCGCTTTGCGGCATCGCCGGTCTTCTAATGGTTCCAAAGATCGCTTCGTGGATTGTTCAGGCTTCGGGAACTGGTTCAGGTGGCGGACGTCTGTTCCGAACCGCAGCTACAATAGCTGTTACCAAAGGAATGATGAAGTAAACATCAAATATAACAGACGATGAAAAAAGCATTTGATATTCAGCAAAAGTTCCGGTTTACAGTCTATGTACTGCTGGTTGTCAGCATCTCGCTGACCGCATTGAGCGCCTGGGTATTCTTCCGCTCTGCCGCAATGGTGGAGAAATCGAGGCAGAAGATCTATGTGCTGGACAATGGAAAATCGCTGCTTTTGGCGCTTCGGGAGGACATCAGTGAGAACCGGAATGCCGAGGCCAAAGACCATGTCAAACGGTTTCATGAACTCTTCTTTACCCTTGAGCCCGATAAATCTTACATTGAAAACAATGTCAAAGAGGCGCTCTTTCTGGCAGACCAGTCAGCCACGGATCAGTACCGCTCCTTCAAGGAGAACAACCTCTACAACCAGGTGATCGCGATGGATATCAGCATGACACTTGTGACAGATTCGGTGAAAGTAGACTTCTCTGCCTACCCCTATGAATTCTCATTTTACGGAAAACAGAAGATCGTTCGAAAGTCCAATATCACAATGCGTAACCTGGAAACATCGGGCAGGCTTCGCAACATCTCCAGAACGGATAATAATCCGCACGGCTTTCTGATCGAGGGTTGGCGGATCAACGACAACACGGACCTGGAAACAGTGAAACGAAAATCATTTTAACAATCTAAAACGCATATTATGAACAACTTTAAATTACCGGAAACACCACATTTCCCCAATATCAGTCGCTATACCAGGTGGCTCAACGAGATGGAAGAAAAGGAAAGAATGATGAGTCCCGAAAAACGTCTGCACAAATGGGTGATTTTGATCAGTGTGCTGTTTCTGCTTTTTGTGGCCTCATTCTTCCTGTTCCCTGCACCCAAAATAAGTCATCAGTCAGTAAACCCCCTGCCGGAACCCGGATTGCAAGGCGTTGATAGCCTGAAAAAGGAGCGATCCCTGACATTTGATATGCCTGTTGATTCGTTTGAACAATACCTTAAAAAGGAGATCCATGAAAAATTACCTGAATAAAAACTGGCCGCTACTTTTCTTTCCATTTATGGTGATTCCCTTTATCATCCTGATCTTTTATATTTTGGGAGGAGGAAGCGCCCCTGCAAGCGAGCGGCGGGAGGTAAAACCAGCAAAAGGGAAAGTGGCGATCAACTATCGGCTTCCCGAAGCGGACCGTACAATCGGAATTGTTGACAAGATGGAAGCGGTACAGGCTCAAACTCAAAGTTACGGAACGCAGGATTACCATATCGGGGCTGAGAATACTTCCGGTTTGATAACCTCAGAAAATGATGGTTCAAAACCTGTTGAAGCGCAAAATCAGGAAGGCGAAAACCAATCCAATCAGTCCGTTCAGCCTGAATCAGGTGTTCCTGATCAACTGATGGTTCATATCCGTAAACAGGAGGCACAGGTAAAACTGGAGTTGCGGCAGGCAGCCGGGGATACCGCCGTCTGCGCAAAAGGAGAAGGATTGAAGTCTGCAGATCCTGCCGGTTCAGCAGACAATTACAATCCCGGCCAACAAAATGAAGCGGCATCTGCGACCGCAAAAGTTAATCACGGTACAACAGGTATTGAGGAGATAGATGCCCTTTTTGACCGAAGTCTTGCGCTTGCACGTCAAAATGATTCACTGAACTACAAACTTCAGGAAGCAAGCGCCATACAGGAGCAGCAAACCGCCGCCGAAGCACCTCATCATTTTACCCTTGATAGGGAAAAAAATAACAGCTTAGTTTCGAAAAAAACGAGTGACTCAGCCCAACCAACCACAGGTGCTATCCCGGCAGAGATTTATGAAACAGCCACGGTGTTATCAGGTAACCGGGTCAAGATACGTTTACTCGAAGAAACCCGGCTTAACGGACAGGTGATCCCGCGCAACACCTTCGTTTACGGCATCTGCCGGACCGATAATGAAAGGCTTCAGATTGAAGTGCAGCAGATACTGGTAAGCGGTCAGTTTATTCCTGTAAAGATGACTGTTTGTGATCTGGACGGATTGCAGGGTCTCTACGTGCCGGACAATGCATCAAGGAAAATAACCAAGGAGGTTGGCAGTGGCGTCAACACCTCATCAATGGCTGGTTTTACCGGGAACCCATTGGCTTATGCCGGTGTTCAGGCTGCCGACCGTGCCGCCAGATCGGTATTACAGGTAATCAAACAGAAAAAGGTCACCATCAAAAAAAACACCCTTGTCTACCTGATTAACAAAAACAAATAATCAATGAAAATTTAAAAATCAAACCCATGAAACGATTCCTATTTATTTCCCTGTTTTCAATTTTTACACTGGTCAGTTCGGCCCAGAACATCCTGCAGCTATCCGAAAAAAAGAGTGTCCATGTAGTTTGTCCGGATAAAGTGCTTTATGTACAGGGCGGTGACGATTCTTCCATAGAGGCTGAGATCCTTCCGGAACTCTCCAATATTGTGCGTGTAAAAGCATTGCACCCCTTTGAAGGCCAAACCTCCCTGACCGTTGTTTGTGCCGGTCGCATTTATTCTGTGGCTGCGCAGTTTGGCAACAGTAATCAACTGATTTACCAGCTGGATTCACTGCCATCTGAAAAAGCATCACCTTTTTCAGGCAAACTAATGCCCGACGAAAGCTTAAAAGGGATCAGCGATCAGGTTTTATCCCGAAAAGGATATCACACCGTACATCGCAGTACCAGAAAAAACGGGATACTGATGGAAGTCAGTGATATCTGCATCAAGGGAGACGCCCTCTTCCTTGTAATACAGGTCACAAACTGCACGAATATGGCTTTCGATACAGAGGCGTTTAACTTCTGGATTGCTGACAAAAGGCAGCAGAAGGCGACCAATGCGCAGGAATATCAGCTGACGCCGGATTATGCCCGCTTTGAATTAAAGCGGGTTCCGGCCTGGGAATCTGCCAGTGAAGTATTTGTGATTGAAAAACTGACAATTCCTGATAAACGGGTCCTTCGCATTGAAATGATTGAGAAATCTACAGGAAACACGGGGCGTAAACTTACGCTCGAACTTAAAAACAGGGACCTGCGAAAGGCAGAAATATTATAGAATTGGCTTTGGGTTGTCAGGCATTCGACTGTAAACGGATCATTTTAGAATTCTAATCCATCAAAAATCAAAATCATGAGTACTACCGAGGATAAAGATCTGATCAAACTGCATGAAGGGTTCCGGTTTTTCAGCTACCTGCTGCTGATCCTGTCACTTTACCTGAATCAGCGAGGTTACCTGGAGAGCAAAGGGATACTGATTCCTGAGTTTTCACCCCTGGTGGATAAGCTTTTGCAGATGAGATTTCTTTCAGGGATTTATCCTTCAAAAACGGTCTGCCTGTTTTTTCTGATGGTAACCTGTATCGGAACCAAAGCCGCCAAGGAAAGGGAGCTGAAGGTGTCAAAGATCGTCATTCAGGTTCTTGCCGGGTTGATCTTCTACTGGGGTAGCGTGCTGTTATCTGAATGGTCCCCGCTTTGGTATATCCTGTGCTCTTTTACAGGTTTTATAATTCTGAATATCGGTTTCGACAATATCTCGAAACTGATCAATGTCAACCTGATGAAAGACCGCTTTAACGTTGAGAACGAGAGTTTTTTGCAACAGGAGAAACTGATGCTCAATGTTTATTCGGTCAACCTGCGAACCAGTTACCTCTACCATGGAGAGCTCCGCGAAGGGTGGATCAATATTGTAAATCCTTTCCGGGCAACTATGGTAATAGGGACGCCCGGCTCCGGCAAATCGTTTTCTGTGGTGCTTCCCTTTATCCGGCAACACCTGAATAAGGGATTTTCGATGTGCGTTTATGACTTCAAATACCCGGACCTTTCGCTTGTCGCCTACAACCGATTTCTGATGGCAAAGGCAAAAGGACGTTTACCGAAACCAACCCGTTTTTACGTGATCAATTTTGATGATATTAGAAAGTCATACCGATGTAATCCGCTTGCACCTGAACTGATGGAGAGTCCCATTGATGCTTTTGAATCTTCCAGAACGATCCTTTACAATCTGAACCGTGAATGGATCCGCAGGCAGGGTGAGTTCTTTTCCGAATCAGCGGTCAGTTTTTTTGCCGCAGTGATCTGGTTCCTGAAAAAATACCAACAAGGAATTTACTGTACGTTGCCTCATGCCATCGAACTGTTGCAGCTCGATTATGATGAACTCTTTGAAGTACTCTCTACTGAAAAGGATGTGGTGAACGTGATCAACCCGTTTGTAAATGCTTACAATCGTAAAGCGAATGATCAGCTCGAAGGACAGTTGGGCAGCCTTAAAATTGCAATCGCGAAAATCATTAGTCCCGAGATCTACTGGATCTGTTCCGGTGATGATTTTTCGCTCGACATCAATAACATTGAACAGCCCAAGGTACTTTGTCTTGCCAATAATCCGCTCCGTGTGGAGATGTACGGTGCGGTACTTTCGCTTTTCATTACCCGAATGCTGAAGGTGATTAACCGCAAAGGGCAGTGCCCGTCGTCACTGATTTTCGATGAGCTGCCCACCATATACTTTCGTGGACTGGACACATTGATTGCCACAGCGCGCAACAACCGGATTTCTACGTTAATGGGAATTCAGACCGTTGACCAACTGATCAGGGATTACGGGAAGGAGCAGGCCAATGCGATCCTGACCAATATCGGTAATGTCCTTTCGGGACAGGCATCGGGCGAAACGGCACGGTTTATCCAGGGACGCATGGGCAAGATCCTGCAGGAGCGGCAGTCGGTAAATATCAATCAGAGCACGCAAACCTCCACTTTCTCGACTCAGCTCGACTTTCTGGTACCCGAAGGAAAGATTGCCACACTGCCGCAGGGGAGTATGGTGGGACAGGTAGCCGATAATTTCGGTGAAGTTATTTCGCAGAAAAACTTCAATGGTCAGATCAGGGTCGATACCGATAAACAAAAACAGGAAGAGCAGCGGTATCATCCGATCCCCGATTTTTACGATTTTGATAATATCCGGGATGTACTTGACGGAAACCGAAACCGGATTTTCAATGAGATACAAGCTTTGGTATCACAAATCCACAATGCAAAACCTGTTGCTGAAACTGACTGAAATTTAATATGACAAGACTTTTTTAAGTTGTGTTTTTTTATTAATTATTTAAAAATGAAGTGTTATGGAACAAAAGACAAGAATGACCATTGATGAGGTTCCGTTTGGTAAGCTGGAAAAAGCGGGCATCGACCGCAACTTTGTCTCCAGGATGGAACCCAAAGAACTGAATGATTTTCTGAACGGTTTCCGTTCGGAGAAGCTCTACACCGTGAACGCCCGGATCAACGACGAGGAGCACCGGATTCCTGCAAAGCTGCGTTTACAAAAAGAGGAGGACGGATCGGTTTCTGTAAAAGTACACCCAATTCAGCGTTTATCAATCCCAGATGAGTACATGGGGCATACCTTCAGTAAACAAGAGATGTCAGCGCTATTAAACGACAAAAACCTGGGGAAAGCCATTGAGCTGACCAACAAGAAAGGTGCGAAGGATAATTATTACCTGAGCATCGATCCCAAAACCAATGAGCTGGTGCCTCTGAAAACGAAGCAGATCCAGTTGTCGGACAAGATTAAAGGGGTTACCCTGTCGGCTGAGCAGAAAGACCAGCTGGCAGCTGGTCATAAAGTCACAGTCAACGGGATGACCGACAAGAACGAGAAGAAGTTCTCGGCTTCCCTGCAGATTGATGCGGCCACCCGAAAGATCGGCTTTTCGGATTTCAAACAGGAAGCCTCCGAAGCGGCCAAACAGGCCAGCAAGGAAGAAACCAAAAAAGGTGCGAAACTAAAGGTTAGCTGATCCCAATGTCAAAGACGAAAAAAGGCAGTACGAGTGAAAAAGAGGGGAACCTGGAAAATGAGATTTCCCTCTTTTTTTGCTGCAGATCGGACCATCCGGGACAGGACTGAACTTCATCCGGAGAGGGGATTGCAAGATGTGTTTTTGTATGCACAAAAACCGCTTGATCTTTCCTGGCAGGGGCCCTTAATTTTCTCCGAAAATTGTTGGTGAAGTAATCCCTTTTTTAGTTGAATAATTTGCGATAAATGCCATGAGACCCAGATTGACAGATAATGAAAAGCGAAATACAGCGCTGACCATCCGTGTTTCACGGGAAGAGAAAATCAGGATAAAAAGCCTGACTAAGATCGGAAAGTTCGGATGTATAAGTGATTTAATCAGGACAAGGATTTTTAATTTCAACAAGAAAGTGATCAACCTTGATGAAGAGGCTTCAACTCAAATTAAACTGACAGATTATGAACTCAACAAAATCGGTGTCAACCTGAACCAGATTGCAAAAAAAATCAATACCCACGATGTTTACCAGTTCTCTGCCGACGACAGGCTGGTTTTCAAACAAGTCTTGCAGGAGCTTCGAAACTGCTTCTCCGTTTTACAAAAATATATGGACAGGCTTGATACGGGAAGGTAAAATATGCTCCGACTTTTATGAAGGATGAAAAATAGATCGGTATTTCAATTTTACAGAGAATTTTAAAACAGCGGAAATGGTTATTGTAATTCATCAGACAGCCGATACCCGGAATGCACTTCTTTACAACGAACAAAAGGTTACAGAAGGTGTGGCCACTTACTTTCACAGTGCAAATACTCCTTCCCTAAATCCGTTTATATTTGATCAGAACCACCGTTTACAAATACTTCTTAACCTAGAAGGAGACAATACCCGCGTTAAAAACAAATGTTTACATATCTCCTTTAATCCTTCTAAAGCAGACTGCATAAAGCTGGATGACAAAACAATCAGAGCAGAAATCGGGAAGATGATGGACCATATGGGTTATGGGAGGCAACCCTATTTCGTCTATAATCACAAAGACCTCGAACGGGAACATTACCATATCGTCTCAACCCGGATAGACAGAGAGACCTTCAAAAAGGTCAAAGACAATTATGAACAGGAGAAGATGCAGCGGTTTATCCGGGGACTTGAACAGAAATACGATCTAAAACAGGAGGAGCCTAAATCGCAGCTCAGACAAAACGACTTTATGCTCAATGCCACCTGTTCAGATCTGAAAGCAAGGATTGAAGTCATATTCAAATTGCTGAACCAGTCAGCCGGAATCGATAATAAAACGATGTATCACGATATCCTTAGCTCCTTTAATCTGGAAGTCATACGATCAGGTAAAGGATCTGTTGTACTGGTAATGAATAATGACGGGAAAATAATCCGTAATCCGCTGCGAATGTCTGACTTTAAAGAACGGATAAAAATCTCAGAGACAAACAACAAACCGGATAAAGAATTGGTAAAACAAGTCGAAGCACAGGTTACCGCTGGATTTAAAGAGCTATTTAAAAAATACCGGTTCTGTGATGCACAACTTGCAGCTCTTGAGTTGAAGGAGAAAGGTCTTTTTCTGTTTTGGTCCACTGAATCAGCCAACTACAAAATCTACAGTCCTGACAATAAAATGGTGCTCAGCAACCCGTTTCTAATAGACAAACAACTGATAAGACTCGACTATTTTAACATGACGAACCAGGATTTTTATGCGATCATTAAAGATTACAATCGTATTCTTTCTGAAAAATACCGGTTTGTCTCAGAAGGGTTAATCGATTATGAAAATATTTCTATGGTGGAATTGAAAAACCGGGAAACAAATATCACGTTTAAAGAAATTAAACTGTCTGATAGTGTGGTATTTAATCAAATCACTTCCGGTATGGATGACCTGTCAAAGAGTTTTACCGAATCCGCGATCAAGGATTATTACCGATATTCCATCCGCAGAATTATTGAAACCGAACAACGAATCAATCAGTATGATTTTTACCGGGAATATAACCAACTTATTAAATCGGGCAAGCAAGGTCTCAAAGATGATCTTCTGGATAAATTCCACACCCTGAAAGTTGATGACAAATTTTACCTGAACAACCATCCTGCCGGTATGCAGGAGGTCAGCCTGAACAAGGAAAAGGTGAAAATCCGGATGGAAGAAAAGAACTTTTTTCCTGCCTCAATCCTGGACATTCTTCGGGTGATGCCATGGTATAGTAATGAAATTGAGCGGAATAAAAAAGAGCAGAAGTTGAAGCGGAAAAAGAAGGGGCAGGGAAGAAGGATTTAAACAAATTGCATTTTCAGCAGGATATTGAAAAATTGGACAAGAGTAATAAATATTTAATATTCATGAAATAGGGTTAAAATAGAATGGGCTGGTTAAATACAATATGTTTTATGAGAAGATTATTTTTGTGAATGAATAATTATCGTCCATCGCATCTTCCTGCTTATTAACATGATCTTGAATTTCTGCAACAGATAAATTTTTGATTGATGGTACATTTACCTTTTGCCAAAAGCCATCCGAACAAAGGATAAGTAAATCACCCGGTATTAAAGGCAGCTCAACGATGTCCAATTCTACTTCCAGAGGAATGCCGGAAAGGGATCTTGTAACAATGTTTCCATATCGCTCGATTTCTTTAGCTGACACTTCCCCCTTTTTCTTCATTTCGTTTACAAACGAGTGATCCTCTGATTGGAAAAGCATCTCATTATTCCGGAATTGAAAGATGCGGACATCTCCCACCCAAAAAATATAGGCGATGCTTCCTTCTATCATGATCCCAGCAATAGTAGTACCCATTTTGGATGAAAGCTCTTGCCGCTTTTCGTTGATTCTTTTATTGGCATCATTCAGCGAATCAATAATTAATTGTTTAATTTCTGATTTCCCATAGTTTGCTATCAAGTATTCTGCAATTGATTCACAAGCCAATGATGATGCGATTTCTCCATAAGAGTACCCTCCCATTCCATCAGCAACGAGAGAAAATAAGCAATCAGGAGAAAACTGATGGCTCAAAATAAAGTCTTCGTTGTTCTCTCTATTCCCCTTAGCAGAAAATGAATACACCTCCATCATCAGATTGCTTTAACTGTTTCACCTCCGTGCTTCGTAACACGAGGGCGCGTAAAAATCTTTACCGGACGGTTCATCAGGCTTTTGTCGGTCGATTTGGATGCCCAAAGGTAACCTTCGCCAGGAACTAATGAAGATAAATCGGACGGCGTAAGGGATGCCATTTGGGTAATTGACTTTTGAATATGTTTAACCCACTGCGGGCTGTTAAATTTGTGAAGCAACACCATTGAACTCAATTCGATGATCTCATTAGGCAAACTTAGCGGGTCCTGACTGGCTATCATAATAGATACCCCCTTGTGCCTCATTTCCCGGATCGCTGTCACTATACTACTCGTCAAATCTTTATTGTCCATATATTTATGAGCTTCGTCAAAAACAATAAATTTATTGAATGGCTTTGATTCGTACGTTTTAATTCCTGAAAAGATGTTCAACATTACCACGAATAATCCAAGGGCTTCATCTTTTTCAATGAACTCATCGCGTAAATCCACAATAATTAACCTTCCAGGTCTCAACAGATCCCGAATGGAGGAAGTATCATCAATATATTCGCTTGCAAATTGAATGCGTTGTTCGGCAAGTATTTTCTGCATGTTTGAAAGTAGTACTGAATTGCTTACACTCGTACGTAATGCCTGTAAACTAATGTTATCACGGATGTTCCGCATGATAGCTTTCAATTGTCTGATATAAGTTGAATCGTTACCAATTGCCCCAAGTAAGAACATCCAATCCTGGACATTCAATTCATTTGAATTAAAGCTGATCGGGAAAACGTCAATAGAAGGATATTGCTCACGCCTTTCATTTACCTTTGCCTGTGGAGTGAGAAGAACCACATCAGATAGTTTGCCTGGATTTGCCTGAAATTCATCTTTCAGTTTCTGAAGTTCTTCCTGTTTGTCATTCGGATAGATCATTGAGGTAAATTCCGGCTCATAGTCCATACTTTCGCTGTAATGGAAGATTACTCCCGCTAAAGGAGCAGGAAGCTCATTTATATGGCTAAATTGCTTTAATACCATTTCGGTAATTGTACCAATGGTATAACTTTTGCCACCGCCCTGAACTCCGAATAGACTTACTGTATTGGTTTCACTCAGATCGAGTGCAATTGCCTTCTTACTGGCCACTACCTTACCTAAAATTCCATACTGTGCACTGTTTGAAGACTTGCCGACTATAATATCATAAATTGGTGCTTCATACAAGGATGAGTCTTCAATAACTAATTTTATTGGGATTTCTTCTGCAACTGGTTCACCAACGACTGCGGGTATTTCCTTCTCTTGTTTCGTTAATTCAGGTTCAGGTTGATGTAGTTTCACTGATGGTTCTTCAACTTTATCCGCTGGCTTTTCAATTGGGATATCGGGTATATTAACTTTAGAAGCCTTCTTACCTATTTGGTTAAACGCCTCTACCGAAGATTCACCAAAAAAGGAAATAATTTGTGAATCCTCTGCAATATGCTCCAACCGTCGTGTATTCAAATCGGAATCCGGATCAAGAATCTCTTCAATCATATTTCGCCCAAAAGTGAAGAATGTACTATCGTTCGCATAACTTTCCTTTTTATGACGTTGAGCAGCAGAAAAATCGTAAATAATACCTAATCGCTTAAATGTTAGGGAATATCCATAGTTCAGATTGTCAATTAAACTAATATAGCCTTCCTGAACTATAGGTGATAGTTGATTATATCGCGATGCCCTGTTGACGTAAAATTCGAGCAAGGACTTTAACTGAAGCGTTTTTAATTCTCGGTCCAATCTATCATTTGATAATGAATAGGTAGTATCAAAATGGAATCGTAAGGCCTCGATGGTATTTTCTATCTGACTTTCCATTTTTGAAATCAAATCAAGACGGTCAGACACACTTATAGACGTCCGGCATTTGATCTCGATAACGGTAATACTTATTTCCTTATTAGCAGGGTTGATCTTAACCAATAAAGTGTCAGCACGCTCTTTTATTTCTGTTGGAAGATTCTCAAACAACTCTCTGTGTAAATCAATTGGTATCAGAAATGCATCTTCAAGAATATTCTTTTTTTCCAGTACTCTTTTGGTGAAGGCTGTTCCCAGAACTTCAAATGCTTTGTTACTTGTAGAGTTGAACTGCAAGATGAGTGAGCTACTGATCGAACGAATGTCTTCGAGCATAATTTTCAATTTTCCTGCGTCGCTTCGCAGGTCAATGCCAAATTCAGCAAAATGTGGTCCGAGTAAACCAACGATTTCTGAGGTAGGACGTGTCGTGAGATAGGATGAAATACCGGAAACTTCCTGTCCGGGAACATAGTCGAGTAAAAAGGGTATTTCCCCATCATTACCTGGCAAATCGTAAACTTCTGGGCCCATATTTTTATCAAAAGTGACTACCCAATCGGAGATGTCGTGAATAAAAGAAAGCAACACTTTATCTGATTCATTGAGCTCTAAACGGGTCGCAGGTACTGATTGTTCTCTGTTGGTCGAAAGTGAATTTGCAACAAAAGATTGCATGTTGGCAAATAAAGAAATTCCGGTATTGCAAAACTCATTCACACTGTTTGGAACTGGATTTTCAGAAAGATATTTGTTCCAGATTATAGCATTCGATTTTTGAGTAACACTGATCACATTTCTGCTAATCAGACCGTTAAAGTAAAATGATTGTTTTCTATCATCTGGACGGGTTAAAGCCGTTTTGACAGGGAAAGGGCTTATCAGAAAGCTGATATGTGCATAATAGTCATTGGGATTCTGTATGAAATCCGCTATGCTATTGATAGAAAAGCGCAATTTGGGAAATAAACGATTGCCTGATGCCTGAGAAAAAGCTTCAGCATCTTCCGAAATATTACTTTCCGGATTAATAAGACTTCTGAACGCTTCCCCTGGTATAATAATCTTATCATCGGCAAACAGTCGAATTTCATATTTCAGCGACTTGTATTCGTTTAGCCGTTCAATATCAACCATTGCGTCAGCAAATACAAATGCATCACCTGCATTAAAGAGATTTATAATCAGTTTGTCCGTATAAGGATGCTGAGACAAATAGTTCGTGATATGCCGTCCAACCAAGGCTTGATTAACATCGGTGTCAATGCGGTATTCATTCGCGATATTTAGCAGGGACGAAAGGTAAATCTTGATTTGCCGCGATACTGAAGAAAAGGCATCATTATTTTTCTGTAAAGGTTTGGAATACAAACCCCAGCCAAAAGTCAGTTCTCCAACATACTGGAAGTATTCTGACATTGCCATATCAGCCATTACGGGTAACGCTGCATCGGGAATGAGATCACCAAGGAACAGATTTTCAAGATTTTTATACCAAACGGTCCTGTACTGTGGATAAATCCTGGTTTCTTCCTCCCAATTGGTATAAAGGTCAAATAAATTGATAAACCACGCTAATCGTATGGGATGCAGGGGTGAAATCAGCTTAAGATAAATGATTTGCCCATCTGGCATATCAGTTTTTATAGAAATAACTTCGAGGTTCTGTAATTCAACCAACAATTTTTGCAGATCGTCCGACTGTATTGTATCAGTCTCAATTTCCATCTTTAATTGCTTGGTCCATTGCTCATATTGCGACACATAATCCCGTATCAGTTCAATGTGGTTAAACGCGTCGAAAGTTTCGAAAACGCCAGTATTATCGGGTGCTGATTGTGCAATAGCAGTAAACAACTCCTTTCGGGCATTGATCAAATTCAAAGGAATTATCCCTGAGGAATTAGATGCATTGAATCGGAGGGATACAATACTACTATCCATAGGATTACTGCTTAAAGTAGCATCTATGCTACCTAAAAAATCAGCATGTCCAAGAAAACAGGTCTGTAGTCTTTTTAGTTTGTTGGATAGATTAATCTGGTAATTATGGGTACTTGAATACTTGATATGAAATGTACCAACTAAACCGGTTTGGCTACCTTTAAGCCATACTGCAGAGTCTTCAATTGGAACTGGAAGGCTCAATTCTTCATTTGTCCGTAATTGCTCTACCCGAAAGCGGAAATAGGCTTGCAGAACATTATCCAGTTTGTTCTTACGTTGAAAGAAAGTCTCGCCACCTTCTTCAACTTCACCAAAATGAAGGTAGAAATCTTCTGAATCGCTTGTGTATTTAATCCGATTAGCTTCACAGAACTGGTCCCTGGTAAGTTCCGGATTCTGTTGTTTCTCAGTATTCCAGCGATCTTCCCATTCTGCTGAAATAAAAGCATCCTGGGTGTTCAAAACACCACCATTTTCATCTTCAGCAAATACCCGAAGAAAATAGGATCCTTCTTCGAACATGGCCTCCGAAAAATCCATCGTTATTTCCCGAAAATTTCTAACATTTTCCGTGACTTTAGCTTTTTTGACATCTGTCACCTGATACCATCCGTCGATAGCCATCAGCGCAATACGAAAATTCTTAAGATCCTTAAAGTCCTTTGGAGAAGGTTTAGTTGAGATGCGAATTTTAAGTTTCGATGATTTTTCTCGCGGTATCGTCAAGGTTAGATCACCCTCAGACACTCTTAAATCTTTTGACGAAATCCGGTCAACAAATACATGCAAATCATGTATTGTTTCGAAATCAGGAACTTTCCAATTTCCAAAATTCAAATCTGGATAGCTTTGAAGTATTGCCTGACAGATTTCACTTTTATTCTTCAGGCTATTTTCTGTTCGCAGGAAAGCTGTAATTTCCTTTTGCAAGCTATTTGGGGTTAACGGCAATTCCCGAATCCTGTCAGGAACCGGGTGTGCAAAGTCACCTAATATGTCAACACATTTCAGGTTGTAAAGTAATCGCTGCCTAACGTGGGCATATTCGTTGGTTATTTTTTCATCAGGAATCATCGTAAGGTAAGCCAATCCATTACCGATTGCCGATTCAAACCAATTATTTGACTTCACATACAACAAGTATTGTAAATACTGAATGGTTCGTAAACCTTGAATCCTGAGATAATCAAAGATTTCCGTAATGAAGGATCTGGCACTAGCTGGAATTTCTGCCTTCAGATTTTCAAATAGTTTGTTATCCAGGTGCTCAATGAATAAATTCTTAAATGTCGCATTCCCATAGGAATCCTCGGTTGAAGTCCGACTATTTGACGGTATCAGGATCAACAATGGTAAGCTGTCGTCATTCCGAAATTCGATCAGTTTGTTGGCACTGATATATTCATCGCCTTTTATTTCATCAGAAAGAATATAGGTCTGAAGCTGTCCGGGCAATGCTCTTACCGCGGCGCAAAGGGGCTGCAATTCGCTCAATGCAAGACCGGTTATCTTCATACAATGACCTGGTTTGGCATTTTCAAAATCGTCTTTGTATTCGTCGAGGATAAGTGAAAGAAGTAAATGATAATATAGTCGAGAAAGTTCCATTATGCTTGAAATTTATATCGTGGCCTGATTTTTTGTAATAGATAAGCATCGCTCAAATCGGTGTAGAAACCAATTTGTCTCAATTTATTTTTGAAGGCATCCACATTCTCTTTAAAAGCCAAATGTGTTTCCATATCGCCGGTAGCAAATCGGGACTCATTTAAACCGTTAATTACAATTCCGTAACGGTCCCTTAATTTTGATATAAGCTCGTCAATCGATAATGCACGGGATTTAAAACCTCCGCCGTCTTTGGGCTCCAGAACAAGTAATTGAACCAGCGTTTCAAGTAAACGGGAACCAAGCACTGCCCTGCGGGGATGTTTTCGGCTTCTCCCATTGGCAATAAACCCAAAATCAGTATTCTTCATCGAAACAGCATCCAGAAATTGTTGATAGTAGCTGTACTGATAGGCTCCTTTTGCTTTTAGAAGGGTCTGGACATATTTATCAAAATTGCTTTCTTCAAATTGAATGCTTTCCAAAAGGATTTTTCGGTCTTCTTCTTCATCTTCCTTAAACCGTTCAAGAATTGCTCCTAACTTATACTCATAGAAAGTATCAAAATTAGCTGGTCGCTTATTCAGGAATGATAGAATATCATCTACTGAATCCAGATTTTGGGATATAAATTCCGGACGTTTTTGTACTGCATTAATCTCGAATACGGCCTTAAAATAGTTATAGAGTCCATTAATGGTTTTCTCCATGTCTTCGCAGGCGAAACGAGATACTCTGCTTTCAAAATTGTCAGTAACATCGACAATTACAGAGAAATCATCCTCCACATCACGGGTGCCGTTTTTCACCATTTTCGGTAAAAGATGAATAATCTTTTGTGTGTAAAGCGATAGATGAAAGCCTATAAGAGTGCGCAGGTATTCAATAAACACATTGCGTGGAATGGAATCTTTATAAACCAACAATCTCAAAATATCGTCACAAAACAGATCGGTCTGTTTTTCAAGCAGCGGACGAATATTGTTAACCTGATTGGCACTTTTAAAATCTACCTGAATATTCTTAATCAGTTGAAGTATTCCGGCACTATCAACATCCAATTGTTGATTTTTTGAAAAATCTTTGGTCGCATTGTCCCATCCTCTTGAAAGATAATCCTTGAGGCTGTCCAAAATGTCAGGTTTCTTGCGTAGCATCAAATAGATCTGGTCTGCCGAATTATAGTCACGTGTTTGGGCAGTGTTGCGTATTCGATAGCTTTCGAGATGGACTGGGCGAAGTGATGAGATCTTTTCTTTTACCACATTTCCGCGGTAAACCAGGTTCACCAGATTGCAACGCAGCCAATCTGTTGCAGCCTCTTCATTCCCAGTAAACCCAACAATACTACCTCTCTGTTCAAGATTAAACAGGTAGTTTCGCATGGTATCGAATGTATGCTCTGTCCTAACTTTCACATTAACACGTCCACCGTTGTTACGCATGAGCATGAACAAATTTGTGAGCGTATTATCCAATGTTACTGACTTCGCATCTGCAGCAAAGACCAGTTCATTGCGAAAAACGGCTTCATTTTTATCTAAACGTATGGCCATAATTTGATCAGTTTAGCGGTGCAATCGTTAATTTATTAGTTTTTTGTTCAAGCGAAATGACAAAGAACGACTTGTTATTTTTCGTTACAAGTACTTCGTTGTAAGATTTATTTTCAAGCAAGTTTTTGAAGACCTGAAGTTCGATGAACCTTCCCCGCATATCGTTGATTGAAGGGCTAAAGCCTTGTTTTATAAAGTATAACATTTCAAATAAATCGAGTGACACGGTTAATGAAATGTACTGATTATTTACTCGGTCAACATCCCGAAATACCAGACTGTCGCTTTCGTATTCAATGCATTGTACCAGATGATCCGATTTATTTACAAATAATTCAAACCCATCAATACGAAAACGACGGTAGCTTCGACTTACGGTGTCGTTAACTCTTGAGGAACTAAGCAACAAATAATTTTTAGCCAAATCCATTTCGGTACATCCTTCACTGATGGAAATTGCTTGGGCCAGATTTTGTTTTGCAGTAGCTAATTCAGTCTCAAATTCACCATTACCAGAAAGCAAATTGTGAAAGTCAACCAGTGATTGATAAGGTAATCGTTTTTTGAACTCGAATTTTCCTTCAAAATACTGATGGCGAACAAAGCTCCGATGGCGTAATCTGAGAATCTGCAAAAGATCATCTGTCATCTCGTAGGCCGGGAGCAAGATTTTATGCGTATTAAATGAATCGAGTAAATTCATCTGCCGGTCAGAAAAATCGAGGTAATCTTTGGCCTGATGCAAGTCAAAATATAGATCGCGGTCGATTGACGGAATTGAAACCTGTGCCAGATCTGTTTCGCGCATCAGGCTAATTAACCGGTCGTTTGAGCGTTCCGAATCGGGCGAAGTAATGTTGAAGTAATAATATTGCCAGTACTTTTCGGGTTGCTCCTGATATTTTTGATACAAGGTTGGAATGTCAGCGCAAGAGCAATCGCGGCTTATCATGTAGGCTATGAACGAGCGAAGATCGCGCATGGTAATGTGCAATTCACGTTTATAGCTAATGGTGCGCATAAGCCATTCAAGTCGATTGATTACTTCATCACCTGCAGCGTGGTCGATAAGTGTATCCACATTGTATTTTATAAAGCAGAATCCGGAGTGGGAACAGGAAGAACATTTACTCCAAAGTATGGGCTGAGTAAGCCTCCTGATTTGCGAACGGAAAAGGCTTTCCCCATTGGTGCTTTTTGCAGTTACTGACCGTAAGTTTAGGTTGACGATCATCAATCCTTTGGGCAATTCGGAATGGCCACTGTTGTAAAAATAATCCTCAATGATCTCAGTAAGCGGATTGAAATTTCCGGAAGATTGAAGAAAATCGACCAAACGACCTTCGTTAATTGCAATAATACGTCCTTCAGCAATTGAACTAAAATCAGTAGTGTTTTCGTAAGGTCTGAAAAATTCAGTCAGCACCTCATTATTTGTAAGATTTTCCTCGTCCTGTGAACCGTCGTAGTTACTTTGATACGGCAGATGGTTGATTTGGAATTTCGCTCCGTTACGATTAGGCAATCTTTCCAACCCGGAGGCTTGTTGTTCAATTTGCTTGATGAATGCAGTTTTACCATCGCCGGCATTCCCTGTTATAATCACCAGTCGATACGATCCGGCAAGAATTGCTTTAAGTAATTCGGTGTCCAGTTTGGTTTTGGTGTAAGTAAGTGCATCAAAAGCACTCGAATTGAATCCTGCCCGGGTTCCGGCATTACCATAACGACTCTGACTATACAATGAGTTTAGATAATCTACGAAACTTTTATCTTCAGTTCCAACCAAAACGACATCACCCAATGGAATTTGCTTTTCGACTTTTAGCAAGTTTTCTGTGCCTATAGCCAACAAAGCATCCAGCATTGCTGCTGCTGTAAAAAAGCGTTCATTTTTATCACATGCGATGGCTTTTTCGATGAAGGCTGCAAATTCGTTTGAAATGGATGAAATGTAATTTTGTAGGGATTCAGGTGGAACGCCAATGCGAGGCATCTTTATTCCTGTCCAGGGATAGGCATGACCAATCAATTCGTAAAGGGTAATCCCCAATGCAAAAGTATCTGCGCTGGTATCCCATTCAACATTGTTCCCCTGAATCAAATCGGGTGCAAGGTATGGGTTGGTGCCAACAAAATTTTTGTCAGTCTCCAGAGCTGTGGCTACGTTGAAATCGATCAGAACAAAGCGTTCCTGCTTATCCCACACAATATTTTGAGGTTTTATGTCGCGATGATAAATAGGCAAAGGCTTGTTGCTTTGCATACATACCAGCGCATTTAATATTTCTTTTGCCACCTGGTAAACGTGTTGCAAAGGCAGTTTCAAATCTCCCTTGGTATAATCCTGTAGGTTGGGACCTTCGAGATATTCCATCAAGGTATAAAACTGGCCGTTGGGTAAAGTGCCATTTGTGCTGAACTTTACAATATGGGGATTGCTAAGTCCGGCAAGTGCATTGTATTCGTCGATCACCGTTTGCATACTGATGCTCTCGTTGAATACTTTAATGGCATAATCTTTACTCTGAATGTTGTGTTTGGCCCTGAAGACCGTTGAAAAACCGCCTTTCCCCAATTGGGTGTATAAAGTAAAATCGCCTATCCGTACACCGGGCTTCAATTCTTCGATGGTGGTTATAGGCATCTGTTGAGCAGAAGGAACTTGCGAAAGAGAAAGCTGGTATTTCAGAAAATTGTCCAATTCTTCAATATTGTCCCAACGATCAGCATCATCCCACAAAATGGTATTGGAACAGAGCTCGTCTAACCATGCAGGTAAACCAATCCGGACAACAGTTGGCATCAATTCTGGAGTCAGTTTTCCGCCCAGTTTATTCAATTCATAAGGTGAACTGAAAGGTAGTTTGCCTGTAAAAAGCTCATAAATCAGTATTCCCATTGAGTAGATGTCGCTTGCACGGGAGGCATCTTTTGCCAAAAGTTCGGGAGCATGATAGGCGGTCGCATTGTTTTCGTTAAGTGTAGGAGCAACCGTGTAGCCCATTTCTCCATGATCACTGAAATAAGCCTTCCCAAAATTGGCTAAGGCCGCACAACCACTGGTTAAAAAGATATTCTCGGGATTCAGGTCGCGGTGGTACACATTGGCTGTGTGAGCCACCCGAAGCGCCTCGATCAGGTTAAAAATGATACCCAATTTCTCTTCCTGTGTGAATGTTTTGCGGCGCAGTTCGGCACGAAGAGAGTTTTCGTCGAGATAATCGGTAATCTCATAGAAATAGTGCCCCTCGTCGTCAAGAATGAATTGGGCATTGAGAATATATGGGCATCGCTGCATTTTGGCAAGTGCCAACTGTTGGTTTTTGATCTGAAAACTTCGTTTTTCAAGTTCCTGTGGACTCAATCCGGCCAGATCGAGAATATATTCCTTTACACGCTGCTTATTTGCCGTTACCAGTCCTTTTGTCTTGCAGAGATATTCGGAATAACCTTTGCTTTTTTCCAAGGTTTCGAGAATTTCATATCCCTTGATTTCAGTTCGTTCTTTTAACTCCCTGTCGGTTGATTGACCGGCAATAAAGCTTTTAATCTGGACATAGATGTCGGCAATATTATTGGGGGATTTACTAACAGCTTTCGGATTGGTAATAAAATCAATCAACTTGCTGTTGAGCAAATAGCTTGCCTTCTCACAGTCGCCCCACAAACCATGTTTATTTTGGCGTGGATGCGAGAGCGTTAGCATAGATGCCATCCAGGCGGTTGACCAGGATGGATTGTGCGCTTTAAGCTTGCTCACCAGCACCGATGTTTTGAAGCGAACCGTTTTAAGCGGATTGGGCTTTTCACTATCGTTGAGATACCAAGTATTGTCATCACCCTCCAAACGACCGCTCCAGTCCTTGTTTTCGATGTTGTACAAGGCATGAGGCGTAACCACAATGCAATCGTATTCCAGATACTGAACCTGTCCTTGAGGTGTTACATTGGCGAACTCCACGTTGGAAATGACGAAGTAATTGTCTGGAAGATTAACTTCGAGATATTTCAATAAACGCTCTTCTCCGGCATTTACTGCTCCCTTGCTGTGTTTGGCTTGTATTACTGTTGCCATTGCGCTATTTCTTTTTCAACATTACAAAGAGCTAATTCTTCTAATAAGAATGCTCTTTCATTAAGATCTTTATATTTTCTAATGAGTTCTGAAATTTCATTACATCGATCATCGAGCCTTGGAATTGCCATTGCAGCTAATCTTTCAGGAGTAATAAATAATATTGCAGTACCAGTTGCAATATTGTGAAGTTGTCTTAATCCCACTTTGCTTTTCAAAAATGCAAAAACCCAATTTCTTAATATCTCATCTTGTATTTGTATCCTAATTACATGATCCGAAAGGCAAGATCCTTTGATATTACCGTCAGTTAAAAAGACACTTCCTAACATGCCATCTCTTGGCCCAGATTTATAAACTAATACTTGATTTTCATTTACAACATAATCAGAAATTCGATTTACTCCTTTTTTTGATAAGAATCGAGAAGGCCGTCTAAACGATTTTAAGAGATCCGCACCAGTATAAAAAACATATCCATTATCTGAACTAAGATAAATGTGTTTAAACATTGGAGGGGCAAAGACTTTCTCTGCTATTTGATTAATTACATTAAAACCATCAGATTGGATTTTTTCAGAAACTTCTTCGGCAAACACATCATTATTTCTCCCAACCCAACTAAACCCTAATTTTTTTA
The DNA here is from genome assembly GCA_010906965.1 of Mariniphaga sp. Lineage (GTDB taxonomy): Bacteria > Bacteroidota > Bacteroidia > Bacteroidales > Prolixibacteraceae > JAAFHB01. Next base: position 33,528 of record JAAFHB010000026.1, read on the forward strand.
CATTTTTTGAGAAAATTGTCTGATACCCTAAATAGTTCTGATACTTGGTATTAAAATAGCTCAATGCGAGATTAAGATTTTTGTTTGACTCAACGCGTAAATCGGCTGCTTGGATGATCAGATTATGGACTTCTTGTTGTTTTTCTGATTTGAAAATTGGTACTGGAATATTTTCGATATGTTCTGGTTCAATGTGTTGTATAACTGCTCCATAAGAACCATGATTCAGTAGTGCTTGACCCGGTTTTGAAGATAAAAAAGCATAAAGAAATCCTGAGGGAACAGTTTTAGGAACAACTCTAATAATATCGTCAGAAGCAGCTTTGCCGATGAAGTCTTTATTTACATAGGCAGTATTACCTATGGTACCAGATCGAGTAATTACAGTCCAACCCTCTTCTAAAAAATACTCTTTCAGATTTGCTGTACGTTTGCGAGAAATTATCTTCAAATTTGAAAAATCAGATTTTATAATATCTGCTCCTTTAATGAAGGGTAGTCCATTTTCGGGATTACTGACATAGATTCGACGAGATCTGCCTCCATAGAAGATTCTTTCTGAAACCTTCTGTAATGGTTCAGTATGAATTTCAGCTCTTTTAAAAGCAGCTAATGTTAATTGTCCATCACTCAAATGAAATGATGCATCCAGGCGTAGATCACTATCATCTAACCATCCTCTTTGGGCAACTAATGTTTTCATAGCTTAACCAATTTTAGAAACTCAATATATGCTTTTCTAATATTAGGAAGGTCGTCATCTAATCGCTTAACCCTGACTTTACGGCTGCTGAGTTTGGTATTTCCATTGTTATCTCTAAAGAGAATTTCTTTTATATCATCGAAAAGTAACTCAGCCCCATCATCATCCCTGAGATAGATTGGTACGCCACGTCGATCTTTGCCTACGTTTTCACCAATTGCCATAAAAACTTCGTAATCTTCTCCATTTACAGCAGCATCGCGTTCGGCAGAGGTTTTCTTTTGGAGGAAATAGAACAGAAGCTTGCACGCCAACCTGTTTATTTCAGCCCAAAAGTATACCAGTGTTTCACTCCAAAAGTATACCATTTTTAATTAATAAAAAGGCAGTACTCTTGTGATCGGGGTACC
>JAAFHB010000312.1 GCA_010906965.1 Mariniphaga sp.
CCCCCTCCCTTTGCTCATTCCGCTACGCTCCATGAGCAAAGGGAGGGGGATTAAATTCATTAACAACGTAGTGAAACTTTACAGGAAATCATAAAAATGTCTGCAAGTAGTAAGCTCGAAGATAAGGCAGATTTAGATCCTGCGACCATTACTGCTACACCTGAATTTAAACCATTAAATACAGATCAAAGAATTGACAATTTCAACAAAGTGAAAGAGCTACAGGCAGAGGGTATTAGCACCAAATAAATCTCAAAAGTTATTGGAATATGCCGCAAAACCGTTCGCTCATATATTATTCAGGAATCGTTATCACCTAGAATCAGCTCAACCTCTACAAATATTGCTTCATTTACCAAACTTATTTTAGCTCGGTTAAATACTAAGGGCTATAAGATAAAAGACATAATTGATGAGATTCTTTTATTGGGATTTAATGGTGGCAGAACACAGGCCTATCACAATATAAACATCTTAAAGTCGCAGTTCAAAATTAATATCCCCAGTTTCACTGAGGTTCAGCAATACACTATTCCTTATATTAAACCGTTAAGTTCAATAAAATTAGCAAAATACATTGAAGTCTGTATTAAAGATATAGCTGACCTCGACGAAAGAAACTATATGGAAACGCTTTTGGATAATATTCCTGAATTACGTATAGTTCGGAAATTAGTTAAAATTTTTAAAACGATGCTCAAAAGAGGCAGCGGTAACATTAGAAAATGGATTGATTTTATAATGCGATCAAAGCGTAAGTTGACGGGATTGAAAACATTTGCCAACGGCTTACTGCAAGATATTAAGGCTGTTGAGAATGGAATACGATTACCTTGGAGCAATGGAGCTGTCGAAGGTCACGTTAACCGTATTAAGAGCATAAAGAGACAGATGTATGGCAGAGCCGGTTTTGAACTGTTACGAAGGAAGGTGATTTTGTCTCAAACCGGATAATGCTTCCCCAAATGTGACGAAGAACCACTATAGACCGGAATATTCACTGACAAATGATCAATGAATGTAACAAGGAAATCGAGAAACAATTAATTGAGCAGGTTGCTTAAAAAAATGAAGGAGTTATATCCGATATTCCGGAAGTAAAAAGAAAAGCATCTCGAAAACGTAAATTGCCAAATAATCTTACCGCCTTTCTTAAAGAAATTTTAGGCGTAGATGTTACTGAAGTCTTTGGAATAAACGAATTAAGTGCATTTGCAATAATGTCAGAAGTTGGTACTGATATGTCAAAATGGAAAAACGAACACCATTTTACATCCTGGCTGGGCTTAGCCCCCAATACAAAAAAATCCGGGGGAAAAGTAATAAGCAGCCGCATCCGGAAAAAGAAACATCATGCAGGTCAGGCTTTTCGGATGGCTGCCAACGGTTTACATAACAGTAAAAGTTCGACAGGTGATTTTTATCGCAAAATAAAGTCAAAGGCTGGAGCTGGAAAAGCCGTTGTGGCAACAGCGAGAAAACAGGCAATCATCTTCTATAAGATGGTGTCCAACCAAGAAATCTTTAATCCTAAAGCTTTAGAAGACTACCAACAAAAATATAAAGAGAAAAAGATCAATCAATTAAAGTACAGAATAGCACAACTTGAAGCGGCATGAAAAACAAGTTACATAAGAGAAATACCTAGAAGCCTATTTTTCGTTTCGAAAATGGGCTTCTGGGTATTTTCAACTGGGATAAAAAATTAGAGGCAAATGATCTAAAAATTGCCCTTTTAGCAAGCATTTAATCGGCTGAAGTTTTTAGAAAGTTTTATTTTTGACATCGATAGCCACGTCTGCATTACGATGATTATGAGATGAATTGTAACAATAATTCACTGTCATGTTGTTGAGCAGATGCAAAAAATGGGAACAAAATCAAGAAACAAGCAATTTTTTCCATTCCTATTGTTTTTATAATGAGTTAACTAACTCTTCGATATTCCAACTCTTCAACTTTATTATCCAATTTTTCGTATTTTGAATTCTGAGAAATAAATTCTTCAACAAGATCTTTCATTCTGGCTACAATTATTTCATCGTTTTCAGAGCTAAGATTATCAAGCATCTCGATGATTTTGGAATTGGCTTCGTAATAATCATACTGGCGAATCTTACCTATTGTTATCTTTTCGTTGTGAGTAGGCATACAATTCTCTTTTGATGAAAGTAACTCTTCATACAGTTTTTCACCAGGACGCAATCCTGTTACTATGATTTTAATGTCTTTATGAGGGATATACCCTGAAAGAAAAATCATTTTTTCGGCGAGATCATAAATTTTCACTGGTGACCCCATGTCAAAGACATAAATCTCACTGCCATTCCCCATAAAACCTGCTTCTAATACAAGTTGACAAGCTTCGGGGATCGTCATAAAGTAGCGGGTGATGTCTTTATGTGTGATTGTTACGGGTCCTCCCTTTTCAATCTGACTTTTGAAAAGTGGAACTACTGACCCGTTTGAACCAAGCACGTTTCCGAAACGGGTTGTAACGAACTGAGTCTTTATTCCTTTTAATTGCGACAGCGATTGTATATAAATCTCGCAGATTCGTTTTGATGCTCCCATCACATTTGTTGGATTGACCGCTTTGTCAGTTGAAATCATCACAAATTTCTTGACTTCAAACTCGACAGACAAATCTGCCATCACTTTAGTTCCGCCGATATTTGTTTTAACAGCTTCGTAAGGATGTTTTTCCATTAATGGCACATGCTTATAAGCTGAGGCATGAAATACAATATCCGGACGATATTCTTCAAAAATACTTCTCATTCGACTTAAATCGGATACATTGCCTACAATAATTTCAACATTTATATTTCCAATTGAAGCTAAAAGTTCATTGTGAAAATTATAAAGTGCCGATTCTGCCTGATCCACAAGTATTACTTTCGCCGGATTGAATAGTAATAATTTCCTTACAATTTCTGACCCGATTGATCCGGCTGCACCTGTAACTAATATGCTCTTACCATTCAACCCTGCCGAAATTTTATTGATGTCAATCGATATAGGTTCACGTCCTAACAGATCTTCAATCTTAATATTTTGAATCTTAACCTTCTCCAAAGATCCTTTAATCCAGGCCGAAACATCAGCAACCTCTTTAATTTGCAATTCTTTTTCTATACATGCGTTAACAAACTGTTGTTTTCGATCAAGCGATATTTCCCAAGGCGCGATGGCAATAATTACCTCTTTGACCTTTTTCTTTGTCAATACATATTCGATAGCTTCAAATGCTGAATAAACTCTGACTCCATTGATTTTTTTGCCATGCAAATTTGGATTGTCATCAATAAAGCCAACAACATTATAGCTAAGTTGGTTTTCGCGTTCAAGAACATTGTGAGCAATCATTCCTAATCGACCAGCCCCGAATATCATTGTATTCTGTACGGATTCGGGTTTCAGAAAGAGTGAGTGGTAAACCGCTTTGATGAAAAGTCTGGAGGTAAGAAGAATAAAAGCTGAAATAAAAAATTGAATAATGATCACAGGATATGGAATGGCATAATGGGCAAATAAAGGATTAATTCGTCCAAAGGTTGCAAGTATTAATAAGCCCGTTGATCCAAATGTTAGGGCATATACGATAGACGAAAAGTCTTTTAAAGTTGTGTGCCTTATAATATTGTAATGGGGTTTGATAATGAGATAGACGATCAGGAAAATAAATGTGCTTGCAATAACCTGATGCATTGCATTTTGAAGTTCGGCTTGTTCAGCTGAAAAATTAGCAACCAGATAGGTCGAAAAAGCAAATACGGTACCCATTACTGCAAGATCATACAATAGTACAATCCATTTTGGTAGAAAGTATTGCTTAAGCATGAGTTTTAAAATGTTTTTCATAACGCGCTATATTTAAGGTTGTTAAATAATTATTTGGTGGACATCTGAAATCTTGAGGACTTTTCCGGAAAGAAAAAGTAGTTGAGCCTGTTGTCAAGTAGTGATTTTACTGTTTGACATACATACTCGAGAGCTTCTTCTTTCAGTTCGGAATAGATGGGCAAAGAAACTGTCCCTTTCCATATCTTTTCAGCATTTGGGTAATTGATAGGATCAAGGTTGTAGGTTTGTTTGTAATAGGTCATTCGATGGATTGGCTTATAATGAACCGAAACTCCGATACCTTCAGTGGAAATCTTTTCGATAAATTCATTTCTTGAAACAGAGGCCTCCGGACGAATTGTAATTGGGAAAATATGCCACGAATGGTTTTCAATCGGACCGTAACAAACGGGCAAGTCGATTGATATTAGATCGCTTAACTCGCGAAAGTAATACTCTGCACAACGTTGCCTTCCCGCTCTCAGATATTCTGCTTGTTCCAACTGTGCAAGACCGATTGCAGCATTTAAATCGGGCATATTGTATTTAAAACCAGGCTCAACAACATCATACTCCCAGGACGATTTGACAGAAGTGAAACGATCCCAAATATCGCGGTTTATACCATGTAATCTCATTATTTTAGCTCTTTTATAAAGTGCCTCATCATTGGTGACAAACATTCCCCCTTCACCTGTTGTAATAGTTTTATTGGCGTAAAAACTAAAGCAGGTGATATCTCCGAAAGAACCGACAAACTGATCGCCAAACTTTGTTGGAAAAGCATGCGCCGCATCTTCAATTATCTTTACATTGTGCTTACGGCACAGATCGATGATTCCTTCACCACCTTTAACTTTCATCTCAGCAGCCTGTCCTGCGTAGTGAACAAGAATAATCGCTTTAACGTCGGGGTATTCCATTAGTGCGTTCTTTAAAATCAAGGGTGAAACAAGCCCTGTGCCATATTCAACATCGATGAAGATTGGGTCCGCACCCATATATCGTACAACTTCAGCCGAAGCGGTGAAAGTTAGGGTGGGAACCAGCACTTTATCCCCGGGACCTATTCCAATAGCCTCGACGGCAAGATGCAAAGCTGCAGTACAGGAATTAACGGCGCAGGCATATTTGGCGCCTACATATTGTGCAAAAAGTTGTTCAAATTTCAACGCTTTTGAAGCTGTTGTAAGCCAACCGCTTTTTAAAACTTCCTCGATATATTTCGATT
>JAAFHB010000313.1 GCA_010906965.1 Mariniphaga sp.
CTATTGTTAGTTTGTCGTGTATAAATTTAATAATAAAGAATGAAAAAACTTAAAAGAACAAAGAGAGCTTTAATAGGAGTTCTGTCGTTACTCTTGTATTTAATAGGTGTGCCTTACTCTGATCTAATGGCACAGGGAACGAATGCTTCTGTTGTCGGAAAAGTAATAAACGAAAAGGGCGAACCTTTCCCTTTTGCGACAATTATACTTCGAAACGAATCGACCGGTTTTAATACCGGAACGACAACAAATAATAAAGGGGAATACAGCCTGAAACAGTTGCCGTTGGGCTCCCATTATACGATAAAGGCCACTTTTGTAGGATATGGTGACCAAATACAAAGAGACTATGTATTAAATCAAGGGGATCTTTTAAGGGTTGATTTTAAACTTAAAGAGCAATTACAAGAACTCAACACCGTTACAGTGGTAGCAAACAGTATGAAGAAGAGTGTTCAAAAATTAGGTTCTTCTACCTCTATAACCACAGAAAACCTGAAGACGCTTCCTTTAAACGGTCGAAATTTCACATCACTTACCAATCTTTCTCCGTTAAGTTCCGGCGGCAATCTTGCCGGACAACTTTTTTCATCGACCACCTATACCATTGATGGTATGAATGCCAAAAGTCCGCTTTCGAGCGGTACAACCAACAGGGGGCCTTACCTTGTTTCAATGGAAGCCATCCGGGAATTTGAAGTAGTCACTAATAATTACGATGTTACACAGGGACGTGCTGGTGGCGGACTAATTAGTTCGGTCACTAAATCGGGTACTAATAAGTTTGAAGGATCGGCTTTTTTCTACAACCGGGCAGACAATCTTTCAAGTAAGTTTGATGCACGCGGATTAAAACGAACAGATAAATACTCAATTGCACAATATGGGTTTTCGTTCGGAGGGCCAATTATAAAAGACCGTGCTCACTTTTTCCTTGCATTTGATCACCAGAAGGATGCAAGACCACTCTATATTGCAGATATTCAAAACAAAGATGATGAAATAATCTATGGAATTTCAAAGGCAAATCTTGACGATTTCGTTGCAATTGCCAGAGAAAAATATGGCGTGGCCTCCACACCACAGACTGGTTCGTTCGATAAAACCCGTGGTAGTAATTCAGTATTCGCCCGGATTGACTGGCAGATCAACGCCACAAACATGTTAACAATAAGAAATAATTACAATAGAGATTATAACTATCTGGGAGTCAATGATAATAGTAGGATTAACCTATTTGAAGTATATGGATCACATCTCTCATTAGACAATAGCCTTTTAGCGTCGTTACGTTCCATTCTGGGCCCGCGAATGACAAATGAGGCAAAATTTCAGTACCTCTATACCAAAGACGACGGCAAACCTGGTAAACAGTTGCCTTCTTCGAATATACCACGTGCCATTGTCGAGAATATCAAATCAAAGATAGACGGTGTTGATTATAACCTGAGCAGTATTCAATTGGGAGGACAGAGATATGAACCTGAGAAATTCGTCAATAACGTATTCCAGTTCGCCGATAATCTATACTATAACACTGATAAGATAAATTACACGCTTGGTACCGACGTAATGTTTACAGATCTAAACTCGTTGGCTACTAGTGAAATGAACGGACGTTTTTATTATAAGGGTCTGGATGATTTCAGAAACAATAATCCATATCGTTATGCACGGGAAGTACCAGTTGGTGATCCTACTGTTGATCAGGGAATACTTAACTCTGCGTTGTATGGTCAGGCGCAGTTAAAACCTTTTACCGGTGTCGATCTGGTTTTTGGCCTTCGTGCGGATTATACGGTTTATTTTAATAGTCCGGATGACAATCAGTTATTAACAAGCGAATTGGGCTTTAAAACAAATAACAAAGTGGCCGGTTTTCAGCCACAACCACGTTTTCAACTCACATGGGATATAAATGATAAGAGAACTGATATCTTTCGTGTTGGTGCAGGTATTTTTGGATCGAACATGAATAATTATGCTATGGTTAACAACCTTGAATTTGATGGGTTGAAAGTTCTTTCTGTTGATATTTCTTCGCCGACTTATAAGATACCTACTCCAGACTTTAAGTTGTACCGGCAGGATCCATCAAAAGCCCCTGGAGCTGAACTTTTTAATCAGCTCGGACTGTCAAAAGTCGCCACTTTCAATATCAATGGACCTGATGTAAAGATTCCTACTGTATACAAATTCAATGTATCATACAATCGTTTCTTTTCTGACCGTTTACGGGTCGGAGCTACATTCTTCGGTACATATGGCCGGAACAACTATATGTATATTGACCGGAACATGCAGGATAATGCTTATTTTACCCTTTCTTCAGAAGATAACAGAGGAGTATTTGTTCCTTCAGCCAGTATCAGCACTTCAAGGGGAACAACTGACTGGACACAGGGACGCAAGTCAAACAAAATTGGACGTGTTCTTGAGTTGGTTAGCAAAGGTAAGATAAATACCTACACGTTTGTTGCGGATGCAACTTACCGATATTTCAAAGACGGCCAGTTTACGCTGAGTTATACCTGGAACGATTCGAAAGACAACACGTCGTATAATGGAAACGTTGCAAATAGTGCAACTCTTTCTCAGATGGTCAGGGATGATCCGCGAAGTCTGAGTGAAATGTCCTATTCTGATGCTCAGTTCCGCAGCAAAATCATCTTCTACGGCACACTTCCAACTATGTGGGGTGTTTCTGTCGGTGTAAGATATTCTGGTTTAGGAGGTACACGCTATTCTATGGTTACAAACGGAAATATAAACGGAGACTTTGTTAATGGTAACGATCTCGCTTTTGTTTTCGATCCAGAGAGTGCAACCACCCCCCAGACTTTAAAGGATGGTATTAACGGGCTACTTAACAATCCGGATATAGATAAAGGCTTCAAGGATTACCTGAAAGCTAGTTTTGGAAAAGTGGCGGAACGAAATGGTGGTATTAACGGTTTTGACGGAAACTGGGATCTCCGTCTTGCAAAGAGCTTCAAAACAATAGGGCGTCAGATGTTAACTGTGTCGGTCGATGCATTTAACGTGGCAAATCTTATAGACAAGACTAAAGGTATTTCAAATTTATTGGGCAAACAAAGCTTACTGAATGTAACAGGTTTTGACGCTGCGATAAAGAATTATAAATATACAGTTAACAATAATGCAGGAAAAATTCCTTATGGAGGCAATCCATGGCAGATTCAGATTGGAGTTAAATACTCTTTTTAAAAATTGACAAACAAATTGCAGCAAAATGGTCTCTTCCATTTTGCTGCAATCATAAAACAATCCATTTTATGAAGAAAAGCACTTTAATAATATTTCTATTATCAGTCATAACGCTGATAACAAATGGCCAACTCCGAAAAGATGTCCTTTATTTTCCTGACGCAGGTGAATATAAAGTGTTAAAAGGAGACTTTCACCAGCATACTGTATTTTCGGATGGTCTTGTATGGCCTATAACCAGAGTTGAAGAAGCCTACGAGGAAGACATTGATGTTATTTGCCTTACAGAACACATGGAATATCGTCCACATCTTAATGAATTCACATCAAAGGATCACAATCATTCAACCGATCTGGCTAAAAATGCCGCAGAACGCTATAATATAATACTAATGCGTTCGACCGAGATTACCAGAGCAATGGCTCCGGGACACCTGAATGCCATTGATATAAAGGATGCTAACGAGTTCGGGAAATTTGTCAATCCAGCAAATAGTAAGGATGCATCCAGCATCGTTGAAACACTTACGGCAGCAAAGAATCAGGGTGGATTTATTTTCTGGAATCACACCGCTTTTCCGACGAAAGATAATAAGTCGACATGGCATCCCGAACATGAAGAACTCAGGAATAAGGGGCTAATGATGGGTATTGAAATTGTCAACGGTGAGAGGTACGAACCAATTGCCTTTCAGTGGTGTATCGATTATAATATGACAATTCTTGTTTGAACTTGAAAACTTGTCCGGCATTCCGTTTGTTTTCGAGTTCCTCGAATTGCCTGAAGGATTTAAGATTAGAAATGATGTGCCTTGTAGTGTTTTTGCACATCAGGTTAGTGCATTGACTGCTAATTACGGGAAAGCCCTGCCTCAGACTTTGAAAGTATTGGTTAAAAATGTGTTTGTTACTCCGGATAAAAACCTCGAGATTGAGATCCCTGTTGAAAATCTGAGATCCAACATCGTCGGTTTTAACCAGAATTTTGGCAGGAACAGGATTCGCGTTGATTAAAGCATCTTGTTAATTGAAACAGATTATTAAATCAGATGAGATGAAAAAATTATTTTTTATATTAATAATAGTATTAATCTGCTTCTCAAGCCATATGGTGAAAGGGAGCGATAAAGAGCTCATTCGTAATACAAAAGTGCTGGTTTTACCATTGCTTGAAAATGTCTCCTCTAATTATTATCCGCTTACCATGATTGCTCAGGACATGAAAGTAAAGGAAGACTCCATTGTTGCTGTCATCAACAACATGGTTGCAGAAAATATAAGCGAAAATAATTCGCAGATTATTACTGACTTGGATTGTAAGGGTATAGTGGGTTTGGATAAGATTCAGCAACAAGTGAAACTTGTAGACTCCTCTTCCGATGTTAAGATTGCAGATCTGAGTGCAGTTTCTGAAAGGGATTATAGTAGATTGATTGAGCAAACCGGAGTTGGCTATGTGGTTTTTATTAATGGATATTACATTAATAAAAGAGACAAGCCATTTAATACAGTTTTCCATACCATCAGCTTAAGCATTTTCGACAGTAAAAAAAACAAAGTTTTTGATTTTTCAAACTACTACAATACGTTTGACCTGGTTCCAATCATCGAAATGAAGGCTGCGAGTAGAAAGTGTGTTCAGAAAATGGCACAAACGATTCTCAGGAAAGCAAATAAAAGTTAGTGGAAATATATAATCCGTGAGTAGAAGATCCTTTATATTTAAGCCTAATGGCAACGTTTTTGATTAGGTTTTAGAAATATGCTATGAAATATTGTTAAGTTGATATTGAATAT
>JAAFHB010000314.1 GCA_010906965.1 Mariniphaga sp.
GTGCCGAAGCGTATTGGTGGAAAGGTGATATGGCCAAAGCGATGGCTGATGTGAATGCCGTTCGGACGAGGGCAGGATGTGCACCATATACAGATGCCAGCAAATTCGACATTGGAACTATTCTCGACGAACGTGCACGTGAATTGTACTGGGAGGAGCCTCGTAAAACCGAACTTAACCGCATCTCTTTTATCTTTGCGAAAACAGGCAAGTCTTACAAAGGAAATACATATACGGTAGCAGGCTTCGGAACAAAGAACTTCTATTTCGACCGAATGATGGAGAAGACCGACTGGTATAACAAAGGTGTTAAAGCAAATAATGGCCAAGAATATACGATGAGTGCTTATCATGTGCTGTGGCCAATTCCACAAAATTCAATTAGCTCGAACACACAAGGAATTATTAACCAGAATTTTGGTTACGATGGTTATGCGAACAATAAGCCACCGTTAACAGTGATTCCGGCTGAAGATGATCTTTAGTGAATCTTCTCTGGTTTTCAAGAGAAATTAACGGATTGTGCTGATTGTAATCTTATTATCGCCGTTGCTGAATTGTCAGCAATGGCGATAATTCTATCACAAAACTGATTTTTTGCAACTATAGTATTATAATCGGCAAATAATTCTACTGTTTGTCTTAGATTTTATGGTAATTTTGAATTGATCCTTTCATTTTTTTTATTGAGAAGCTTAGTTCTGGATTGCTTTTATAAACAACTGGCTGATAAACAATAGTAAAACGAATAATTACATATGACCAATAAAGAGTGGGTCGAACTGCTGGCCATCGTAAGCGGTAAAAGCCAGAACAAGAAAGCCATTGGCTTTATCATCGACAGTCCTTGGTTGCCTGGCTGGTCGGGGATTACAACACTTGACTATTACACATCTGACGAGATCTGGCTCAAATCGAATCTTAAAGCGATTGAAACTTTTCCCGAAATCACCTTTTTACCGGGTTTCTGGTCCGAATATGGAATGTGTACCGAGCCTTCTGCTTTTGGAGCCCGTTCGGTCTGGTACAACGAAAACCTTCCTCATGCCGAAAAGGTGATTCACACCAATGATGATATCTCTTTTCTTCCACAACCCAACGTTAAAACAGATGGTTTATTGCCATTTATGATTAATCGGTTGAAGAATATGGAACCAGGGATTTTGGAATCCGGCCATTCCATCAAATTTGCAGTCACTCGTGGTCCCTTAAATATTGCGACATTCCTGATGGGAACGTCTGAATTTATGATGTTGCTGGCCATGGATCCGGAGAAGGCGCATGAACTTCTTGAAAAAATCACACGGTTTATCTGCGATTGGGTTCAGTATCAGAAGGAATGTTTTCCATCAATCGAAGGAGTTCTATTACTTGATGATATTGTCGGTTTTGTTGGAGAGGACGAATGCCGCGAATTTGTTGTCCCTTATTTAAAAAGGTGTTTTGATGCCATTCCAACCAAAGTGCGGTTTTTTCACAACGATGCGTTTGGTTTGGTCTGCGCTCCTTTTCTGAAGGAAATGGGGGTTAACCTTTTCAATTTCGCTTTCGACCATCCGATCAATCAGATCAGAGAATTAGCAGGACCCAATGTGGTGCTGATCGGGAATCTGGCACCGCGTGACATCCTCGCGGCAGGTACACCTAAAGAAGTATACGCTGCAACTCAAGCCATGATGCATGATGTTTCAGATCACCGGCGGATCATCTGGTCGTGTGGAGGTGGGGTACCTCAAAACGTCTCAACCGAAAATATGAAAGCTTTTGTTTCTGCGGTAAAAGAGTTTCCTTTAACAAAAGACTTAATTTGAATTTCAAATGGTATTCTAAAATTCACAATCAAAATAATTGATCAAATGGAACGAAGAGATTTTTTGAAGAATTCATCGGCTGTCATGGCTGGAACAATCATTTTGCCAACTATTGTCCCGTCGACAGTTTTTGGGAAGAATGCCCCAAGTAATAAAATTAATATTGCTCAGATTGGCTTCGGCCGGATTGCAATGGGTCACGATCTTGCAGAAACATTGCTTTATGACGAGGCGCGCATCATTGCAGTGGCCGATCTCGATTCGAACCGGGTGGCTAAAGGAAAACAATTTGTAGAGGATTATTACGCAAAGAAGACCGGAAGCAAAGATGCCGTAAATGTAAAAACTTATGGCGATTACCGCGAGATGTTACTCAACAAGGATATCGATGCGGTGATGATCTCAACACCCGACCACTGGCATTCGCAACCAGCTATTGAGGCTGCGCTTGCGGGGAAAGATGTTTATCTTCAAAAACCAACATCGCTTACAATTGCTGAAGGAAGAATGTTGGTTGATGTGGTCAAACGAAAAGGAACTATCCTCCAGGTTGGAACGCAGCAACGCGCAATGCCTCAATTTCGGATTGCAGCAGAACTGGTGCGCAATGGCCGTATAGGGAAATTGCACACTGTGAAAATCGGTCTGCCTGGTGATCCGTCAGGTCCGGAAGCTCTTGAAATGCCGGTTCCCAAAAATTTGAATTACGACATGTGGCTCGGATCAACGCCCGAGGTTTATTACACCGAAATGCGTGTTCATTCGCAAAATAGCCTGTCCGATCGCCCGGGATGGTTGCGGTGTGAACAGTTTGGAGCCGGAATGATTACTGGTTGGGGGCAGCATCATTACGATTCTGCAGCCTGGGGAATGGATACCGAATATACGGGTCCGATATCCGTTAATTCAATGGCCCAGTTTCCTAAATCGGGGCTTTGGGATGTTCACGGAGAGTTTCTTGCAGTCGCAGAATATCAGAATGGCCTTACAATGATTACGAGTGGCGGTTATCCGAATGGGATCAGGTACGAAGGGAGCGAAGGATGGATTTTTGTTACCCGTGGCAATTATACTGCCTCGGCAAGCGATCCGGTCGCAAAAAATAATAGCAGCAAAGCACTTGATGCCAGCGATCCTAAAATTCTTACATCAGTGATCAAAGAAAATGAAACCCATTTATATAAAATTGATAATCAGCATGGCAACTGGCTCGACTGTATCAAAACACGGAAAGAACCGATCTCTCCGGTCGAAAAAGGTCACCGCGCCTGTTCGATTTGCCTGATTACTCATATTTCGATGAAACTAGGCCGGAAATTAGATTGGAACCCCGAAACGGAAAAGTTTATCAAAGATGATGAAGCCAATAAAATGCTTTCACGGTCGCAGCGATTTCCGTATGGAACCAGTTACATTAAAATGTAAATTACCGCATAGTCACATAGAAAACAATAGTTTAAAAAATCTATGTGCGCTATGCGCCTATGTGGTAAAAAATGAATTTTCATAAAAGAGTTAAAATTCAGAATATGATTAAAATAAAGCTTTCAGCTATTCTTATTTTCTTAACGATTGGGTTTTCTCCAATCCATGCAGCAAAAATTAACGCTGTAAAAGTAGGGTCAAAAATAAATGTCACCATCGACGGGAAATATTTCACGAGTTATATTTTCTCTTCCGACGAAAAGTATCCATTTTTCTATCCTGTGAACGGTCCGCTTTCTGGCGGGTCAGTCACCTCGATGCGAAATGGAGAATATCCGCACCATAGCTCTTTATTTTTTGGTTGCGATCAGGTTAATGGTGGAAACTATTGGCAGGAAGGGTTGGAAAGAGGTCGGATTATCTCGGTGAATGCCGAAATCCTTAAAGAGGGCGGCGATACGGTTGTGATTACAGATGAGTGTATCTGGAGTCGTCCGGGAGCTATTTCTCCTGTAAAAGACAGCCGGATAATCACGATTACTGCACCATCGGCCAATGTCCATCAGATGGATGTCGAAATAACCATGGAAATGCTCCTTGATGTTCATATCCGAAAAACCAATCATTCGCTGTTTAGTGCACGCATGGCTGCCGATCTTTCTGTCAAAAATGGGGGAACAATGGTCAATGCGGAAGGAGCAAAAGGGGAGAAAAACACTTTTGGCAAGCCATCGCCCTGGATCGATTTTTACGGGAAAAGAGGAGAATCTATTGAAGGATTGGCGATTCTGCAGCATCCATCAAATCCCTGGTATCCATCACCTTGGTTTACGCGTGATTATGGATTTATTTCCCCTACACCGATGTATTGGCCTCAAAACGGAGAAGAGACTTTTATGAAAAAGGGCGAAACCCTGAAACTTCGATATCGTGTTTTGGTACATGCTGGAAGCTCTGAAGACTCGAAAATTAGTGACCTGTTCGAAAAATACAAAAAAGAAAACTGAGTATTTTTTTGGATTCAGTAAGAAGGCAAAAACAAGCGCTCTTGTATTGGAAGGATAAAATTTAGTCTTAATTTAGCGGGATCTCCTTTTTCCGGTTTCGGACATCAGGTGATCCCGCTAAATCATTTTTACCTGAGGTAAAGATGGATGAACGATGAGAAATAAATATCTAATAAATAAATATTTACCAACGAAAGATCAGAAATGAAAAGATCATTATTACCAGTTATGGCACTTGCAGTTACGGTTGCTTTAAGTTCATGTGGAGGAGGTAGCAAACCCGCTAAAAAGGACGATTTAAAACCGGCTCCGTTCACAGGAGCTAAAGGTGAGGTAAAGATTATGACGCTCGATCCGGGCCATTTTCACGCTGCGCTTGTTCAAAAAGATATGTATGAACAGGTTAGTTCAGATGTTTTCGTATATGCACCCGAGGGGAACGATTTAAAGGAGCACCTTAAACGAATTGAAGGTTACAACACAAGGGCTGAGAAGCCAACAGCATGGAATGAAAAAGTTTATACGGGAAGTGATTATCTTGAAAAGATGCTTTCTGAAAAACCTGGAAATGTTGTGGTGGTTTCGGGTAATAACCGGATTAAGACCGATTATATTTTAAAATCAGTGACAGCCGGTCTTAACGTATTGGCAGATAAGCCAATGGTGATTTCGTCTGATAATTTCCCCGTACTTGAACAAGCTTTTGATATAGCGAAGGAAAAGGGTGTATTGCTTTATGATATTATGACTGAGCGTTTTTCTGTGACAACTATTCTTC
>JAAFHB010000315.1 GCA_010906965.1 Mariniphaga sp.
GGTGGAACTTGCCCGGGACGATTCGGATCTTTCTCAAGATCCGAGAATTTTTGGCAGGAGGACAAGGCTAAAGTAAGCATTATCGCAAGTATGAAAATATTTTTCATGTTGATCGTATTTTTTGTTTTTAAATGACTCATTGTTAAAATGAAACGTTAAGATTAAACCCATATCTTCTGGTCGTTGGAGTTTGTAAACCGGAACCTCCGTTTGTGCCTGAATATTGTTCGATGTCGATATCGCTTCTCTCGGCAAAATAGAGCAGATTACGTCCAACAAAGGAGATATTAGCCCCCTTCACAAATGTATTTTGCAAAAATTTCGTTGGTAAATTATAGGTTATTACGACTTCCCGCAATTTTACAAACGTTCTGCTGATCGCAGTGGCTACATTTGTACCGTAATAACGGCTGATCCAGTCCTGCAGATAAGTTGGAGCAGTGTTAGTACCAAACTGCAACTTATCGTAATTAGTGATTTTACCATCAGAATCATATGCAATTGCCTGTCCATTTGTGATCACTACACCGCGACCGACATATGATTTAATCCCCTTGGTATCGTTTATGCGAGCAACCCCCATATCGCCAAGAACTGTGTTGATGTGTCTTCCACCCTGGTACGTCTTTTGCTCAACATAGTCAAAAATAGTACCTCCGAATCGGCCATCGAATTGAAATTTAAGACTTATGTTTTTATAAGTAAGGGTATTGTTGATAGCGCCAGCCCAATCGGAATTCGAATTTCCAAGGAATTGACTAATTGAGTTTTTGATCGGACGACCACTTGCATCGTTAATGATGGTTCCATCCTGAGTCCTGGCAAAATCACCACCATATATTTTATCCATTCTATCCCCGACATTTAAATAAATATTCAGCTTATCAACACCCGGATAAATCTCCTTCAAATACTGTTGATTGGTCGAATAGTTGGCTGAAATGTTCCATGTAAACCCGTTGGATTTGCGAAATGGAGTAGCAGAAGCATTGATTTCAATGCCTTTTCTTTGGACCTTAATACCGTTGACCAATGCCGCATTATAACCTGTTGCATTTGAAATTGGTAATGAAAAGATTTTTGGACCATCGATACTTGAGAAGTAGGTCACTTCAAATATTAGTTTATTGTCAAGCAGACCCATATCTGTTCCAATTTCCCATGCAGAACTTGAACTTGGTTTAAGTTCAGGATTTGAAATAGTATTGGTATATGACGCTGCAGGGCTACCCTGGATCAGGTTGATATTATAGGAAGCTGAGTTCTGATAACTTGGCCCGCTGTATGGAGAATTGTAATTTGCTCCATAACCTAATACACCCATTCCTAACACAACATCAGTCGGCCCGATCGAGGATGAATTCAGGGCACTTCCCACATTTGCATAAGAGCCTCTTAATTTCCAGGCATTTACATGAGGTATCGTTATTAATTTCGATAATTCGATACTGGTTGACAACGAAGGATAAAAATACGCATTATGACTTGTTGGTAAGGTTGAGTTTTTATCCAAACGATTGGTTGCCGAAATTGTCAAAAAGTCATCGTAAGTCAAGTCTGCTGTTGCATAGGCGCTTAATACCTGCATCGGTGCATAAAAACTATAAGATTTGACCGGATTTTTACTGTTGCTGAGATTATACCATCCGGGTACATTTAAGTAGTCGGTTGTTGCAAAACTACTTCTGAAATCGAAAATACGGATGTTACCCCCGGCTGTGGCATGCAAATTAAGTTTTGGAGTTAAATATTTGTCATATGACAATAGCAGGTCGGTGTTATTTTCAAACAGGTTACGTTTGTCTTCGCGATAATCACCTAACCCGGCTTCGCGACCATATGGATGAGCAGAATAGGGTAATTTCTCCGATCTGAACAAATCATAAGTTGATATAGCGGTACGTGCCTGTAAATTTAAATTGTTGTTGAACTTATAAGTCATTGAAGCAAAACCAGTAAGGTCGTTTTTGTAATGACCCCTGAGCCATTCGTACGACATAAAATAGGGGTTGTGGTAACGCTGGTATTCAGCATAGATAGACTGAACTCCCTCTTTACCCGGCTGCCAGTAGTTGCGCATATCATCGATATTCCAATCTGCTCCGCCCCAGGCAATGATATTGTAGATGATACTGTTAGGACCATAATTCACATCGGGAACATTAGGTGTATACTGACGACTATATGCCAGATTCGCTTTAAAACTCAGTTTTTTTGAAATATTGTATCCGGCAGATAAACTAAAGTTAGTCATGTTCAATGAAGTATTGGGAACAATACCTTTCTGGTAACTATGTGATGCAGAAACACGCAGATCATATTTTTCATTTCCCGATGCCACAGAAAAACTGTTTGTTGACAATATTCCGGTCTGTAGAAATCTTTTCAGATTGTCTTTACCCCTGGCCACCCATGGTGTTCCAGTACGTTTTCCTGTTGCATCAATTGGGCTGTCGTACTGAGGAATCAATTGTCCTTCAAACTTTGGGCCCCAAATATCATAGTCTCCATCATTCAGACCGCCCCCTTTACCATCAACAAAAATGTACTTTCCATGGTCACCCGGACCATATTCATCCTGAACTTTTGGAATTGCTAAGAACCCCTTTTCCATCATCGTGCTGGAATTAAATTCGACCGAAAAGCCACGTTTATCTTTCGTACCTCTTTTGCTGGTAATCTGGATGGCACCATACTGTCCTCTCGAACCATAAAGCGCTGCTGCGGTAGGGCCTTTTAATACCGTATAACTTTCAATGTCGTCGGGGTTGATATTCCAGGTATCAGTCTGAACCGGAACGCCATCAACCACATATAGAGGTGCATAGCCACGAAGCAAAACAGATGGTTCACCCAGTATTTCAGACGAAGCGCCAACTGTCAAACCTGCTATTTTGCCGGTAAGGGCATTGATAGGGTTGGGTTCTCTTGCTTTTACCAATTCACTTCCTTTTACATCCTGAATGGCATAACCGATGGTGCTTTTTACCTTTTCGATACCTAAAGCAGTTACAACGATTTCCCTGATTTCTTCTTTCAATTCTTCCAGTGTTACATTGATTTGTTTCTGATTTCCGACTTTTACTTCACTTGTTTGGTAACCCACATACGAAATTGCCAAAACTTCGTTGGGATCGGCCTTAATTGTGAATTGTCCGTTTTGATCAGAAATTGTACCTCTGGTAGTTCCTTTTACCATAATGGCTGCACCCGGAAGGCTTTCTCCGTTGTGGGTTTTAACTCCCCCCTTAATATCTGCATTTTGGGCAAATACTGTTACACCAAGCAGGAGAAACATGATTAATACATAGAATTGTTTTTGCATTTTTGATTAAATTAGAATTATTATTAAAGAAAATATTGGGCATAAGTATCTCAAAATACAGCAATTGAAAATTTATCAACTATCTGTATTACTAATACTTAAAAAAAGAACCTGCAATTTTTTAAAACACCAGATTGACTTGATTGGTGAGTAGATTAAGCAGTGCACTGGCATCATCCGCACTACTTATTGCCTTTTCGAAAATATTGGTGTCGGCTGTAAGGACATTGAGAGCAACATCCAAAACCTTATTGAAGTCAGTTGCGGCTTTTTCAACTGTTATGTCGCCTTTCTTCACCGATTTTTTCAGATATCTTTCGATTTTTAAGACTGCCTCAAAGATTACCGGTTTACGAATAACTGTTTTCATTTGAGGATTACCGGGTATCATCTCAACCTGGTAGGTGTATTTTGTTTCCATTAAATACAATTTCCTTGACACCAAATCGCCAAGAAAATGTTCACTCACATTTTCTTTTGAAATTGCATTTATATCGAACGATTTCGATGAAGCCATAAATTCAAATAAATGTTTTCCCGTCGCATTTGAAACTGGCTGCTTATTTGATTCATCAGGAAATGCCATCACCAGGGCGTCCTGTGCGATAAGTCTCTGGGTTCCCAAAAGAACCAATACAATAAGTAGATTTAAAATTGTTTTCATATTTGTCATTTTTAAGAATGCTTATCCAGCACCATTGATAAAATTTTCACGGCTTTCTCCAGATCTGCACGACTAATGGTAAGCGCCGGCGACAGCTGGAGGACGTTCCCTTGCGAAACTTTGAAACTTAATCCTAGTCTCATGCAGTCATACATGATCTTTTCTGCTTCTTTGTTTGCCTTTTCCTTTGTTTCAGTATCAGTTACCAATTCAATACCCCACAATAAGCCAATTCCGCGAATATCACCGATTAAAGGATACTGCTCTTTTAACTGTTGTAATTTTATACGCAACCATTGGCCGTCATCAATTACTTTTTGCAGAAGTTGTTCCTTCCCGATGTAGGTAATTGTCGCTAAAGCTGCCACACTTCCCAGGGGATTTTTTTCATGGGTATAATGTCCTAAAGATACCTCCGTGGCAATATTGTAACTATCTCTGGTAACCATTGCTGCAAACGGAATTATACCGCCACCCAGACCTTTACCGAGACAAAGTATATCGGGCTCGATCCCAAAGTTTTCAAAGGCAAACATTTTTCCGGTCCGTCCAAGCGCAATCGGAATTTCATCGAGTATAAGCAGCACCTGATGTTTCGTGCAAATTTCCCTGACTCTTTGCCAATATGCTTTGGAAGGTATTTGAACGTCTTTATTCCGTATTGTTTCAGCCAGAAATGCCCCGATATTTCCCTCTTTTTCGATAACGTATTCAAGATAGTCGGCGTATTTGACCTGATCCTTGTCAGTCGATCCAAATACTCCCCGATAGGTTGTGGCAGGAGGGATAAGGGTCACACCAGGCATCATTGGTCCCATTTCATGCTTAAATACGGTTTCCCCTCCAACTGCAATCGCATCAAGAGAGGCTCCGTGAAATGAATCCCAAAGCGAAATTACCTTGTGTTTTCCCGTTACCAGACGGGCAAGCTTTAAGGCTATCCCTATTACGGAAGTACCCCCCGGAGCAAAAAGACTCCGGTTAAGATTTCCCGGAAGGAGGTCAGCCAATTTTTTAGCCAATTCAACCG
>JAAFHB010000316.1 GCA_010906965.1 Mariniphaga sp.
TTAAGGAAAAACTGCTGGTGCTCGATCCCGATACGAAGGTTTACTGCGGACATGGTCCCGAAACAACCATTGGCGCCGAGAAAAGCTATAACCAGTTCCTGAGCTAAAGAAGAAGGCAGAAGGCAGTAGGCCGAAGGTTGGGTGCTGCGGTTTCCAACCGCGTTGAATGTAAATAGTAAGGGAAGATAGAAGGAAACAGACAGTAGACCGAAGGTTGGGTGCTGCGGTTTCCAACCGCGTTGAATGAATAGGGTTAATGTCTGTTATGATTGTCATAATTCCTAATTCAAAATTGCTCTTAACCCAAAAAAGTCATATTTTATTCTTCCAAAAGGAGTTAAAATTGCAAAAGCAAATAATTAAAACAGATATAGAATGGCAATCGATAAATTTGTGAGCCGTCACATCGGACCACGCGAAGAAGATATTAAAAAGATGTTGAAGGTAATAGGTGTACAATCGCTTGACGAGCTGATTGATCAGACAGTTCCTGCAAACATCCGGCTGAAAAAACCTTTGAATCTTTCCAACGGACTCACCGAAAGGGAGTATTTCCGGAAGATTCTCAAAATAGCTCAAAAGAACAAAGTATTCAATACCTATATTGGGATGGGATGGTACGACACGATTACCCCATCGGTGATTTTGCGCAATATTTTAGAGAACCCTGTCTGGTATACTTCATATACTCCTTACCAGGCGGAGATTTCGCAGGGCAGGTTAGAGGCACTGTTGAATTTCCAGACAATGGTTTGCGAAATGACGGCGATGCCACTGGCAAATTCTTCATTGCTTGATGAGGGAACTGCTGCTGCTGAAGCAATGCACATGATGTACAGTCTGCGCTCGAGGGCACAGGAAAAAGCGGGTGCGAATATTTGCTTTGTGGACGAACTGATCTGGCCTCAAACACTGGATGTTTTGATCACAAGGGCTGAACCGCTCGGTATTGAATTGAAAGTCGGCAACTTTAAAAATGCAGTTGCTGATGAACATTGGTTTGGTGCTATTCTGCAGTATCCAAATTCAAACGGTGAAATTGAAGATTATTCCGGGTTTACGAAAGCTGTTCAGGAAAAAGGGTGTAAAGTAGCCGTTGCGACCGATTTGTTGGCGCTTGCATTGTTAACACCTCCGGGCGAATGGGGTGCAGATATTGTTTTTGGTTCGTCGCAACGTTTCGGCGTTTCGATGGGATATGGCGGTCCGATCGCTGCATTCTTCGCCACGCGTGATGAATACAAACGCGATCTTCCGGGCCGTATTATTGGTGTTTCGAAAGATGTAAACGGGAAACATGCACTTCGGTTGGCGCTTCAAACACGCGAACAACATATCAAACGCGACAAAGCGACATCAAATATTTGTACAGCACAAGCGCTTCTGGCAACAATGGCCGGAATGTATGCCATCTATCATGGACCTGAAGGAATTAAAGCCATCGCTGAACGGGTGCATAACATTGCCCGTCTGCTGGCCAGGGAGATTACAAAATTGGGTTATGCCCAGGTGAATAAAAAGCATTTCGATACGATTCGGATTGATCTTCCGCGACATGTAAAACGCGAAGATATCGAATGGCTTTCGCTTGACCTTGAGATGAATTTCCGCTATTTCGAAAATGGACAAGTTGGTCTGAGTATCGATGAAACAACAAATATTGAAGATATTAACTGGATACTTGAAGTTTTCGCGAAGGCTGCTAATAAACCGGTTCCGGTTATTAATTCCATAGCAGATGACAGATCAGTTGATGCTGATATCAAACGTCAGTCAAAGTTTCTGAAACAGGAAGTATTCAGTAAGTACCGTTCTGAAACAGAAATGGCGCGTTACATCAAACGTCTTGAAAAGAAAGATATATCGTTGGTTCATTCGATGATATCATTGGGATCGTGTACAATGAAACTGAATGCTGCGACAGAAATGTTGCCCCTTAGCTGGATCGAATTTAATGGTATTCATCCTTACGTTCCTAAAAACCAGGCGATGGGTTATCATGAATTAATGGAGGAACTGCGTCGCGATCTTGCCGAAATTACTGGTTTTGAAGATGTATCGTTGCAACCTAATTCAGGTGCAGCAGGCGAATATGCCGGGTTGATGGTGATCAGGGAATATCATAAAAGCAGGGGAGACGGACACAGAAATGTCGCCTTAATTCCTTCTTCGGCACATGGTACAAATCCTGCAAGCGCCGCAATGGCCGGAATGAAGGTTGTTGTTGTTCCTTGCGATGAGCACGGAAATATTGATGTGGATGCATTGAAGACCAAGGCAGAGGAATACAAAAATGATCTTTCGTGTTTTATGGTGACTTACCCATCAACACATGGTGTTTTTGAATCTTCAATCACCGAAATGTGCGATATCATTCATCAGAATGGCGGACAGGTTTATATGGATGGCGCCAATATGAATGCGCAGGTTGGTCTGACCAATCCTTCCCGCATTGGTGCTGATGTATGTCACCTGAATCTTCATAAAACTTTTGCCATTCCTCATGGAGGCGGTGGTCCGGGTGTTGGTCCTATCTGTGTTGCGAAACACCTGGTTGAATTTTTGCCGGCTCATTCAGTAATGAACAATGGTCATGTTGGAATTCATGCGGTTGCTTCTGCTCCATGGGGTAGCGCTTCTGTATTGACAATTACTTATGGCTATATCAAAATGCTGGGAGCTGATGGTCTTACCGAGGCAACTAAAATTGCAATTTTGAATGCCAATTATATTGCAGCGCGACTCAAAGATAATTACGGTATTTTATATACAGGCGAAAATGGCCGCGTTGGTCACGAAATGATCCTCGAATGCCGCCACCTGAAAACGGCTGCCGGTATTTCGGAAACCGATATCTCGAAACGATTGATGGATTACGGATTTCATGCGCCTACTCTATCATTCCCTGTTCATGGAACATTGATGGTTGAGCCTACGGAGAGTGAATCGAAAGAGGAACTCGATCGTTTTATCGACACAATGAATGCTATTTTTGATGAGATTAAAGAGGTTGAGACGGGTGTTGCTGATGCCGTAGATAATGTGTTGATGAACGCTCCCCATACTGCGGAGATGTTGACAGCCAACGAATGGAATCACAGCTATTCGCGCGAAAAGGCTGCCTATCCGCTTGAATGGCTTCGCGAAAATAAATTCTGGGTTCCGGTTGGACGTGTGGACAATGCCTGGGGCGACCGCAATTTGTTCTGTACCTGCGAACCTTTGGAAAGCTATAAATAGAGACGAAGAGAGGGAGAGACGAAGAGAAGACAAAGAGACAAAGAGACGAAGTGTCTTGTCCTGAACGATTCCCGATCAGAAATATTATACTCCGTAGGAGTATTCCGTAAATAACCCCCAGTGAAACTGGGGGTTAAAATGGTGAAAAAACAAGAACCCCATCGGGGTTTCCTATTGGAATTACGCTGATTTTATAACGATAAAGAAAATAATCATGTGATCTTGTAAGGATGTCGGGTAACTCTTACAGAGTTCAATTCGTATTCGGATCGCTTCCTCCGGTTAAAACCGGAGGTTATTTTCAGGAAACTCCGACGGAGTTCCGTAAAAACTAATTTAAAGTATGGTTCTCTTTCCAAACGCAAAAATAAACCTGGGGTTGAATATCCTTCGCAAAAGGGAGGATGGTTACCACGAACTTGAGACTGTTTTTTATCCGATCGGATTAAAAGATGGTCTGGAGTTTATTGAGAACAAGCAAAACAAGATCAACTTTACAAGTTCGGGTCTCCCATTGAATATTGATCCGGAGGAAAATATTGTTATAAAGGCTTATCGTTTACTTGCTGCTGATTATTCACTTCCCGGACTTGATCTTCATTTGCATAAGGTGATACCTTTCGGCGCCGGATTGGGTGGCGGATCATCTGATGCTGCATTCCTGTTGAAGGGGCTTAACGATTATTTCGAATTGGGACTTTTTATATCTCAACTGAAGAAGTACGCCACAAAGTTGGGAGCAGATTGTTCTTTCTTCCTCGAAAACAAACCGGCATTTGCCTGCGGAATAGGAGAACAGCTTCAAACAATTAAATTCAGTTTGACTGGTTATTATATTGTTCTTGTTAAGCCTCCGTTAGGTGTCGGAACGAAAGAAGCTTATGCCGGAATCAAACCTTCAATTCCCAAAAAGTCACTGCTCGATTCAGTCAAACTATCTCCCGACAACTGGCAGAATTGCATTGTAAATGATTTTGAGACATCGGTATTCCCGCTATTCCCTGCAATCGCTCAAATCAAAACCAAATTGTTGGAGCTTGGCGCTGTTTATGCCGCTATGTCGGGCAGCGGTTCTTCTGTTTATGGCTTATTTAATTCCGAACCACAATTCTTCGTGACTGATTTCCCGGAAGATTCCTTTATCTGGAAAGATTGGATCAATGGATTTATTATTCTTAATTAACCCACAGCTCAGAGGCGCGGAATGTAGGACAGTGACTGCGGCTAATTAACTGTATGGGAAATCAAAGATACGTGCGTATTCTTCGCAGAAAAATGCCATTGAGAACCAATGTTTAGGTTCATCCATATTCTTGTCAATTTTTCGTAAAATTCATCAACAGAGTTCAATGATTATTCTTCATAATAACTAATCTTTCTATATATTGTTTGTACCTTCTTATCTACAAGATAATCCCAATACTCAGCTCTTTCTGTCCAATTTTTGTTTATATCATATTTGTATTTATACATCTTTAATGATGAGGCGGTTAGTCCATTAAACCAATCTTTATTACTCGAAATATTCTTCAAAGAATCATATTCATATTCGTACCTGTAGAGCGGCGGTTCTGAAGTTGTATTTAAACTATTGTATTCATCTTTTTGAATACATAGACCTAAAGAGTTGTATTTATAGAGTATCGTTTTGGGATAATAGGTATAATCTGGGAACCCGTTTGTTTATTTCAGCCCAAAAGTATACCAGTGTTTCACTCCAAAAGTATACCATTTTTAATTAATAAAAAGGCAGTACTCTTGTGATCGGGGTA
>JAAFHB010000317.1 GCA_010906965.1 Mariniphaga sp.
ACCATCTATTTTATTCGCGATGGCCTCGTAAATACGGCATGTCAGCCTGGGTAACCAGTTCAGAAGTGGCTCATGCGGTTTCCGATTCACCTTTCGGCCCCTTTCGGTTTAAAGATGTTGCATTGCCTCATCGAGGACCCAATTACTGGGATGGCATGTACACCCACAACCCCACGGTTCATTTTTTCAACGGAAAATATTACCTCTATTATGCCGGCAATTTTGGCGACGGAAAAATTACCAGTCCGCAACTCAACTGGACCCACCGCAACAATCAGCGCATTGGGGTTGCCATTGCCGATGATCCTAATGGTCCCTGGACACGTTTCGACAAACCGCTTATCGATATTTCATCAGATACAACAGCCCACGATGCACAAATGGTGGCTAATCCTTCCGTTACGCAAATGCCCGATGGCCGTTTTCTGATGGTTTACAAAGCAGTTGCCCGTGAAAAACCACAACCCTTTGGTGGTCCGGTGGTGCATCTTACTGCCATTGCCGACAAGCCGGAAGGACCGTTTGTGAAACTAAACAACCCTATTTTTACGGTTGAAAATGTGGACTTTCCTGCTGAAGATCCGTTTGTGTGGGTTCAGGATAACAGCTATTACGCCATTGTGAAGGACATGAAAGGAGCTTTTACAAAGGCCGGTCGAAGTTTGGTACTTTTCTATTCGCTCGACGGCCTGGACTGGAAACTGGCCAAACATCCGCTGGTTTCCGACTTAAATATTCATTGGGCTGATGGAACAACTACCAAACTGGAAGCGTTGGAACGTCCGCAACTCTTCTTCGAAAACGGGAAAATGGTCGCCTTGCTATGTGCTGTAAATGAAACGTTGGGACATTCGTATAATGTGCAGATACCTTTGAAAATGCCTTAATCGTATTATATGAAACCATTTTTTGTTCTGATTTTTACCATATTAATCATTTTCCCCTGTTTTTTGCAGGCCAAAAAACTTCCTGAAAAACAGATAGATTTCCATCCTGCTCAAATCTGGTCAGATACTAATGGTAACCCTATCAATGCCCATGGCGGAGGAGTACTCTATTTTAAAGGGATTTACTATTGGTACGGTGAACACAAACTGGAAGGCAAATCGGAAGCGACCTTTGCTGATGGTGGAATTCATTGTTATTCATCTACAGATCTGGTCAACTGGAAGGATGAGGGAATTGTTTTGAGTGTTGACTACAAAGATGAAAAAAGTGACCTCGCTTATGGCTGCATCCTGGAAAGACCTAAGGTAGTTTTCAATGAGAAAAATAAGCAATTTGTGGCGTATTTCAAGCTATATCTGAAAGGTGTTGGTTACGAGACCAGCAATGTAGGAGTTGCTGTGGCTGATAAACCGAATGGTCCTTTCACCTATCATCATAAGTTTCACGGGGGAGGATCGCCTAAAGGATCGGGCGATTTTTCCATGTTTAAGGATGATGATGGAAGTCTGTACCATCTGACCGTCAGAAAGCCGGATAAAACCTTTGTAATAGGCAAGATGGATGCGGATTACTATTATCCGGCAGGTGATTATCAGGTTTGCGAAGGGATCGAATTGCATACAGAAGCGCCGGCTTTGGTAAAAAGAAATGGGGTGTACCATTTGCTGGGTTCCGGTTCTTCCGGATGGAAACCTAATGCGGCTCGCTATTATACGAGCGAAAGTTTGTTGGGAAAATGGACCTGTCATGGGAATCCATGTCTTGGATTAAATAGCGTGGATAACCTTGGAATGAAAGTTACCTGGGGAGCTCAATCATCTTTTATTTTACCGGTTCAGGGAAAGAAGGATGCCTATATTGCCATGTTTGATATTTGGAAACCTGAAAATCCGATTACAGGAAGATATATTTGGTTGCCTGTCAGATTCGAAAATGGAATAATGTCGGTTAATTGGCATGATTCATGGAATTTAAATGATCCCGGGGAATCAAAAATATCGCTCAATGGGATCTGGAATTTCAAAGCCGATTACTACGATAAAGGCGAATCGCAAGCTTGGTTTAGCCCCGATTTTAACGATTCAGGCTGGGATAAATTGCAGGTGCCCGGAAACTGGGATATCCGCAATGAATATGCAGATTTTTCAGGAAAAGGTTGGTACAGAACCACTTTTGAAACACCATCCGGGATCGATGGCAAGGTGGCGCGCCTTAATTTTGAAGCTGTTGGCATTAATTACAAAGCATGGCTGAACGGTGAAACAATCGCTGATGTCACTGGAGGCTATTTTTCTAATTATTTGAATATTACAAACAGATTAAAAGCCGGTGCAAAAAATAGCCTGGTGGTTTGTGCCGACAATTCTTTCCATAGTGGAGCCTACTGGAGTTGGGGAGGCATTCGTCGTCCTGTAACCCTTGACATCAACAATTCTGAATTTATCGAATCGGTTAAAGTGGTATCCGTTCCCGATCTTCAGAAAGGAACTGCAAAGGTTTCATTTGATGTTTCGGCATTCAACGGAGATAAAGTAAATGAAGATCTGGACCTGATTTATGAGGTAAGTTTTGCGGGCATAGTTATAAAAAAAGGAGCGAAAAAAGTTTCACTTATGAATAGTTCAATCACTAAAACTTCGGTTGAATTTTTTCTTCCAAAGAAAGATGTAAAACTCTGGCATTTCGATTTTCCCAATTTATACACTTTAAAAGTTCGACTAAGAAAGGGAGATGTTTTAAAACACGAAGTGATTGAGCGTTTTGGTATCCGGAAACTGGAAATAACAAACAGTAAATTCCTGTTAAATGGGGAGTCGATCCGCGTTATGGGTTATAATTGGGTGGCCGATGAAAGACTGACCGGGAACACGCTCCCAACCGAACTGATTAAGCGGGATATTGATAATATGAAGTCGCTTGGCGCCAACATGACCCGGATTTCACATGTCCCTTTACCCAAGGAAGCGTATGACTATCTGGATGAAAAAGGGATGCTCGTTATTGCAGAAATACCACTCTGGGGTACAACAAAACTGGCCGAACCCGAAAATCCGATCGCGAAAAATTGGATCAATCAACTGGTAAACAATGATTTCAACCATCCATCAATCATAGGTTGGTGTGTTGGAAACGAGATCGGGTCAATAAACCTGAATCCAAGGGTTATGGAGTATGTTGAAAAATCGATCACGTACGTTAAGGATAGTCTTGACCGCTCGCGTTTCGTACTTATGGTTTCACATACGGCAAATAATCAACCAGAAGATCCATCCCGGTTTGCAGATTTTGTTTCATACAATACATACAATTCATGGGGCAAAAACATCGATAAAGTTCATGAATATCAACCTGATAAAATGATTTTCATTACTGAACTCGGAGAAAATTTAATAGGGGAAGATCTGAACAGTTCTACTGGCAACTTTTCAAAGATGCTAAGTGAAATACAGGGCAGGGAATACCTGTTTGGAGCTTCTCTGTGGACCTATAATGATTACCGAAGCAATTATCGTTCTTCGACTTTGTCATGGGATGGAAAGGTTTCGCAAAACAGGGATTGGGGGGTGATTGATGGTTATGGCAATAAAAAACGGGCTTATGAGATTATTCGTAAAGCATTTGCTCCACTGAAGTCGTTGAAGGTAAAATCAGAGGAAAATTCAATTCAGGTCAGTTTGCAGCCTCGCGAAAAACTCGATCTGCCCGCATACACTTTGCATGAATACAAATTGTTATGCGAGGAATTCGGCAAAGATTACCAACCATCGAAGAAAACAGAATTGGTTTTACCATTAATAAATCCCGGAGATCAGCTGCTTACAAAATCATTCGATGCCAATGAAAATCCCTTGCTGACAGCCAGGAAAGTATCGTTAGTAAGTCCGACTGGCTATATATTGATGGACACAACCCTGTGTTATGTCGTTCCCGAAAAGCCCGTGATCAGGGCAATATTTAATGATGGCGTTAAAATTCGGGTTGTTTTTGACCATGTGAATCTTGCCACTGAATACAAGTTGGTTTACGGCGAAAAGATGCTCAACCTTACCACGGTAACTACTATTGATAAGTATATTGAAGCAGATAAATTGACCGACGGACGAAATTTCGGTAAAACTGTTCTGGTTCAACTTGTGGCTATTAATGGCTTTGGTGAAACAGGATCGGAGATACAAAACGTAACACTGACATATGGAAAATTACCCCCGGTTATCAAAGCGGTGAAAGCCTTCCAAAACGGGATCAGCATAGGTTACAGCAGCGAGAAGAACGAATATCTCTACAAAGTACAATATTCAACAACTTCCGATTTTTCATCAGATTCGCATTTGATTCAAACCACCTGTAAGGGTGCATGTTATGTGCCTGATCTGAAACCGGGGGTGAAGTATTATGTCAGGATGTGCGTTTACGAACAATATGAATTGATAAGTCCGTGGAGTGAAATCTGGCCGATAACAATTTAACACATAGAATAATGAACAACGGTATGATATCACAAGAAATAATTTTAACAACTTAGTAAATATGAGAGCTTTGTTGATCACAATTCTATTTGTTTTAATTACAGGGAATCTTTTTGCCCAGCAACTTTTTTTACTTGCCGGGCAAAGCAATGCCGTTGGACAGGGCGATTCGGTAAAAAGTGTGAAATGTTTGCCCGGCACTGCCTTTGAATTCGATGCCACAGCCAATCAATTTATTGCGTTGAAAGACCCTGCCGGAAAACCATGGAAATTATTTCAAAAAGCCGGAACCGGAAGCGTGGCTCCTGCTTTGGCCAAACGATTGAACGAACTTACCGGAAAACAAATTTATATGGTAACAGCAGCCCGGGGTGGTGCTTCCTGTTGCCGGAAAGCCGAAATGAGTAATTACGACACCTGGGATACCTCCGGAAAACTGTTTGATCTGGCCATAGAGAAAACCAGAATGGCCGAAAAGAAAGCTGGTCTGCCGCTTTCCGGAATTATCTGGATGCAGGGCGAACGCGATGCCAACGCCATTCTTGCCGGACAAATGACCAAAGCCGAATATGAGGCCGCGCTCGAAAGTGT
>JAAFHB010000318.1 GCA_010906965.1 Mariniphaga sp.
ACCACGGAAGAAAAATTAGTAGACGATTTCCTTAAAAAGTATCCAAACTGGTCTTACAGAGCCATTAAACTATTGGTACTTATTAGAGCAATTGATGTTTTAGAGCAATTGCCTTTTGTAAATCACGGTTCGTATGGCTCCATGGGCAATTCATTAGGCGGTGGAATGGGGCTTTATCATGCAGCGCTTGACCAACGAATTAAGGTATCGGTTCCGTCTACAGGGGTAAGTCCGGTTGCTACTAACGTTTTCCGTTTGATGAGACCCGGATCAAGCAAAGAAGAACCCGAAAAGTCAAAAAAAGTTGCTAAAGACGGTAAACCAGCGTACGATATATACGAAGTAATTGCATTGTGTGCTCCGAGAGCCATGTTGTTTCTGGAAGACTATAATGACCCTTATAATCCAGATGTTGCAGAAAGTTTTAAAGCCATATATCAAGGCATGCAGGTTTATCAATTGTTAGGAACACCAAACCGGATATCAATACTTGTGCATGGCGATGGGCATGATACTATTGACGATGTGAGAGAATATGCCTATAAATGGTTTGATCGGTTTTTGCTTAAGAAATAAAAAACTCTTTATGAAAACACTTAAAATCACTTTAATTTTTCTTTTTATATACTTACTTAGTTTGGATATTGCTTTTGCCCAAACAACAACCGAAGCTAATTAAATCAGGCAAGTCGGGTTTATGATCTATATAATTTAATCAAAGCACACACATATTTATATTACTTAAATCGATTTTAAATTTTTAACCAATGAAAGACAAATTTAGCAGAAGATCATTTTTGGCAACGACTGCAACTGTTGCTGCCGGAGTAACTATTCTTCCAAGCAATGTAATTGCTGGTATGGGTCATAAAACACCCAGTGACAAATTGAATATTGCCGGTGTTGGTATTGGTGGTAAGGGCTTCGCTAATCTGAAAAGCCTTGCATCTGAAAATATCATCGGACTTTGCGACGTGGACTGGAAGTATGCCGAAAACTGTTTCAATACATTCCCCGGTGCCAAAAAGTATAAGGACTGGAGAGTTATGTACGACGAACTGGGCAAATCAATTGATGGTGTAATGATTGCTACTGCCGACCACACTCACGCCATTATTGCTGCCAATGCTTTAACCATGGGCAAACATGTTTATCTGCAAAAACCTTTGACCCACTCGGTTTACGAATCACGCCTGCTTACCAAACTGGCGGACAAATACAATGTTGCCACTCAAATGGGTAACCAGGGTTCATCTGATGATGGCGTTAGCCTAGCTTATGAATGGCTGGCCAATGGTGAAATTGGCGAAGTCACAAAAGTTGAAGCTTTTACCGACCGCCCAATCTGGCCACAAGGCTTAAATACGCCAAAACAAGGACAATGGGTTCCTGAAACATTGGATTGGGATTTATTTACCGGTCCTGCTCAAATGCGTCCCTACAATGAAGTTTATCACCCATGGAACTGGCGTGGCTGGTGGGCTTATGGAACCGGTGCCCTTGGAGATATGGCCTGTCATATCCTTCATCCCGTATTCATGGGTCTCGAATTAGGATATCCTACAAAAGCACAGGGAAATTCAACCTTATTGCTTCAGGATTGCGCCCCGACTGCACAGTCGGTTAAACTGACCTTCCCGGCCCGTGCACCAAAACGTGCATGGAAAGGATCGAAGAAAGGTGCTCCGCTTCCACAGGTAGAAGTATATTGGTACGATGGTGGCATTAAACCAATGCTTCCTGAAGGATGGCCAGCTGGAAAAGAACCGAATGATTCAGGCGGTTGCGTGATTTTCCACGGAACAAAAGGCAAGTTAGTTTGCGGTTGCTACGGCGTTAATCCTTGGATTTTACATCCTGATGGAACTCAAGCAAAACCGGAAGCACCACAATTCCGTCGTCGTATTGCAAACTCAAGGAAAGGAGGTCATGAAATGGATTGGTTACGTGCGTGTAAAGAATCTTCTGAAACCCGCGTAGCTACTGCTTCAGATTTCAGCATGGCAGGTCCTTTCAACGAAATGGTTGTAATGGGAGTATTGGCAGTTCGTTTGCAAACCCTGAACAAAGAATTGCTGTGGGACGGACCAAATATGAAGTTCACTAACATCACTGCTGACGAAAAAATCAGAATCGTTATCGAAGATGGTTTCAAAATTCAAGACGGTCACCCAACATTTGCCAAAACGTATACCGATCCGGTTCCTGCTAACGAGTTTGCAGCCGAACTGATCAAGCATACTTACCGCAAACCATGGAGTCTTCCTGATATGCCGGCATAATTAAATTAGTTGTTACCAAACAAAAGTTCCACGATTTCAGGCTGCATGTTGAATTCCTTGTTTCAAAAAAGGGCGGTAATAGCGGAGTTTATCTTCAGAACAGGTTCGAAATGCAGATTCTCGATGGTGATTCAACTGCTCATGGAATGGCAGCGGTTATTAACGAAGAAGCAGCTCCTTATTCGGCTTACAATGGTACCGGGAAATGGAATGCTTATGATATTGTTTTCAGGCAGAACCTGTTGGTGCCGGTTTGTGTATCATCGAGCCACGTTGCTTATGGTTCTATCCGCATGGAGCCGGTGTTTATGATTCTGGGACAGTCGGCAGCAGTCGCAGCAGTTCTGGCGATCGACCACAGAATTGCAGTGCAGGAGGTAGATTACAATGAATTGAAAAATAAACTTTTGGCAAAAGGGGCAATACTCGAGTTAGAAATGAAATAACACAATTTGAAGACTATTACAACACAAAAAAATAACCATTAAATGTTACTTTATGAAAACACTTAAAATCTCATTAATTTTTCTTTTTATATCCTTACTTAGTTTGGATATTGCTTTTGCTCAAACAGCAACAGAAGCTAATTTATCTTTGAAAGATTTATACGGCGATATAGTGCCAGGTAAATCTGTATTACTTAACTCATTAGCACTCCCTGCACTCATTTTGCCCGATACTAAGGCCGAAGAATGGCCTACGATAAGAGCAAAAATCTATGAGCGATATAGTTTATGTCTGGGACAAGGACCGGTGGAGTTAAAACCGGTAGTTAACAAATTTGAGGAACTGGAACGATACCAAAATTTCGGGTTAACACATATAAAATACCGCTATCATGTTGTAGATGATATTTGGAACGAGGCAGTATTGATCCTTCCCGAAAAATTTCAGAACGGAGATAAATCTTCTGCTGTTTTAACGATACATGGAACCAACGGCGCAAGTGGTAAGAATGGCGCTTTGGGAGCGCCCGGAACACGAAGAGCCTATGCCCTTGAACTCTCAAAACGTGGTTATATCACCTTCTCCCCCGATTTGTTTGGTTACGGAGCCACGATAAAAAACACTTCTGAAGGAAAATTGGTGGACGATTTTCTGCAAAAATATCCAAACTGGTCTTACAGAGCCATTAAACTATTGGTGCTTATACGTGCTATTGATATGTTGGAGCAGTTGCCTTTTGTAAATAAAGGTTCGTATGGTTCAATGGGCAACTCATTAGGCGGAGGAATGGCTTTGTATCATGCAGCGCTTGACCCCCGAATTAAAGTATCGGTTCCATCTACTGGAGTGAGTACTGTAGCAACTAATGTTTTCCGTTTGATGAGAACAGGAGCAGTCAAAGAACAACCCGAACAATGGAAAAAAGTTGCTAAAGACGGTAAACCAATTTACGATGTACACGAAATAATTGCATTGTGTGCCCCTCGGGCCATGTTATTTCTGGAAGACTATAACGATCCATATAATCCTGATGCGGCTGCAAGTTTTAGCGCCATATATCAAGCTATGCAGGTTTATCAATTATTAGGAACACCCAACCGGATATCAGTACTCGTACACGGTGATGGGCATGATACTATTGACGATGTGAGAGAATTTGCCTATAAATGGTTTGATCGGTTTTTGCTTAAAAAATAAAACAAACTATGAAAACATCTAATATAAAGATTATTACCCTCGTTACGGTCATTTTTATAACATTGAATTTTTCCTCTACCTCGAATGCTCAAATTTTAATGCAGGGCAATTACCTTGGTCAGAAATTACCTGAAAATGTTCCGGTTGTCTTTGCTTCCGGGATTATTTCAACTGAAGAAAATGAACTTAACTCTATTTTTTCTAGTGACGGGAATGAATTCTATTTTTCCCGAGGCGCGCTTGGTAGTGGAAATAAAATATTTGTTTCAAAACGAGTAAATAATGTTTGGTCTGCTCCTGAAGTTACATCGTTAACCGGTGGTGTTGATCCTCACTTTTCTCCTGACTGCAAACGCATTTATTTTGCACTTGCAGGAGATATTGTTTATGCTGAGAGAATGAACAATGGTTCATGGTCAGAAATTAAGAATCCGGGAGAAAATATAAACTCAACTTCAAGAGAACTTTATCCATGTGTTGTTGCTGAAGGGTCGCTTTATTTTCAATCCTCAAGGCCAGGCGGTGCGGGAGGAAGCGACATTTACCGTGCACAATTTAAAGATGGTATTTTTCTCCCGGCAGTAAATATTGGTACACCAATAAATACCCAGAATGGGGAAGGTGATGTGTTTGTTTCACCTGATGAAAAGCTAATGATTTTTAGTGGATCAGGAAGGTCTGATTCACAAGGTTCAGGAGATCTTTATATCTCATTCAGGCA
Organism: Mariniphaga sp.; assembly: GCA_010906965.1. Taxonomy (GTDB): domain Bacteria; phylum Bacteroidota; class Bacteroidia; order Bacteroidales; family Prolixibacteraceae; genus JAAFHB01. The sequence continues at coordinate 4,648 of JAAFHB010000318.1, forward strand.
GTCCAACGGCACTTGGTCTGTTCCTGAGAATATGGGGAGTAACATTAATTCTCCTTCGCTGGAATACTGTCCAATGATGTCACCTGATGGTCAGGTTCTTTTCTTTACCAGCAAACGCAATAATAACCAGGGAGATATCTATTGGGTGAGCAGTAAGATCATAAAATTATACCATAAGTAAAAATGTTTGAATGACAACATTCATTCTTAAATTTATAGGATTGGTTTTCGCTTAAAAAATAAATAAAACTATGAAAAGATTAATATTATTTTTTGCATTCCTTGCCATTGTTTCGGGAATAAATGTTTCGGCCCAGGGCCTTGTAATCCGGGGT
>JAAFHB010000027.1 GCA_010906965.1 Mariniphaga sp.
GTTATAAATTCCTGCCCAATGAACTGTTCGGCAAGCTGCCCACGGTAAATGGAAAGTAAATTCTTGTGGTTTAAAGCATCATTGTTTAGTTTTCCAATACTTATTTAAGGCAAATTATTTAGTTTTCCAATGCAGTTGATGAAACGAATTGATAAGAAGGAGTAAAAAAGTGTCAATTCAATTGAGGTTAGCGAATGAATATCTGTTTTCCTATTTGCCCGTGCTCATCAAGATAAGCTCAATTCTGAAATCAGTCCCTATTTGCCTGAAGGAAGATCAGGTTTGCCTCCAGGTCTGGATTATCTGGTGAGGGGAGTTTATATTTGTTAATTAAACCCACCAAACCGTTAATAAAAATTGGGTGTTTTTATCTGCTATTCAGCAATGATTTTGTTTCTTTCAGGCAGTAAAAATAAAGTGTAATTCACACCTGAAAATCAGATTTAATATGGCAGCAGCATTTGGCAAAACATGGTGGGGCGAACAATGGTTAAACTCGTTGAACAACATCGATTACAGTAACCGGCTTCCGCGCGGCGCTTCGTATGCCCATAAAGGGGCAGTCGAAAAAATTAAAGTTGTGGGCAACCATATTGCCGCCAAAGTTGCAGGTTCGCGACCAAAGCCGTATAATGTAGATCTTATTATGCCGCCCTTTTTCGACCCCGAATTGGGTAATTTTCTGGCAGAATTAACCAAACGCCCGGTAATCATTTCGAAATTGCTAAACCGCGAACTTGATCCGGGAGTGCTTGAACTGGCAGAGCGATTTGGGCTCAAAGTGTTCCCCAAACAATGGAGCGACCTGAAAATGCAATGTTCGTGCCCCGACTGGGCCGTACCCTGCAAACACCTGGCTTCTGTGATTTACAAGGTTTCTGCCGAAATTGACAACAATCCGTTCCTGGTTTTTTCGCTGCACAACGTTGAGCTTTTGAAAGAGCTTGAAAAATTTGGCATTATCATCAACAAACAGCAAATTGAAATTCCCAGGATCAAAGAACTTTATTTCGATAAAAGTAGCGCCGACAAAACGTACCATCCGGAAAATGCCTACCAAAAACTTTCCTATGCACATTTGTCGCCCATTCATGGTCCGCTGACAGCACTGCTTTCGGCTTATCCCCCTTTTTATACCTCGTCGGCAAGCGATTTCCGCGAAAAATACCTTACTGTTCTGAACCGGATAGTAAAAAGCACACAGCGGGTTGCCAGTGGGAAAATTGCGCTTCCCGAATTTTTTGCCGGAATTTATGCCGATGAGCAGCACATCGGCCATCATTCAAACAACTCGGTCAGGCTGGACGAGTCGCTCCATGCAAAGGTATTTGTCAACGACCAGGAATACTCTATTGTCAGGTTCCTGCAACAACTGGCACAAATACAAAATGCGCGGACATACGATTATCAGCCGTCAACCGCCGCCCTGCACACCGTTCTAAGCCTTGCCCTGCAGTTGGTGGGCAATGGAGCGATTGTGCCTCAGATTGTTCAGTTGCCCGACAAAACTTTTACTGTTCGCTGGCTTCCTGCCTTATTGAGTAAAGAAGTGAAAAAGCTGGTTGACGGACTAGAACTAATTCTTCCGCCAGATATTTTTACCTTCGAGGAAAGGAAGAAACAGAAACCGGTAAACAAAGACGCCGCGATTAACTTGTTGTCGTTGTTTATTACTGAAATCGTGCGGTTGGTGAGTTATAACCTGAATGCAGATGTCTTTGAGAATTTATTTTTCAGGAGCGAAAGTTACACGTTTGCAAATCCTGGTGAAGAGGCGCTCACCGGTGGAATACAATCGTGGCTTCAAAAATTTTACCTCACACAGGGCGAATTTCAACTTATGCTGGTGGTGGAAGAGTTGAAGGACGAAAAGTTCGGGATAACTGTAAATGTGAAGGATACAAACGGTTTGGTGGAAACTCCGGTTCCGTTGAAAGAAATCCTTACCCAAAAACATTACGAACACCGCCGGTTCGAAATTTTGCAATCACTTGTGCAGCTCAGCAGTTTCATTACAGGTCTTGACGACTATATTAATTCGAATGGCGACAAGGAAATGGTCATGGACAACCAAACCTTCACGCCATTTTTGATGCAGATGATCCCTGCCATCCAGTTGCTCGATATTTCTGTATTGCTGCCTAAATCGCTTCAGGAAATACTAAAACCAAAAGCCAGCGTAAAACTGAAAAGTAAAACTTCAGGAAAAGGGTTTCTCCGGCTCGACAAATTGCTCGATTTCGAGTGGCAGGTAGCTGTTGGCGATACGGTTATGGATGAAGCCGAATTCAGAAAATTGTTGCAAAAATCGGAAGGACTGATCAGGTTTAAGACCCGATATATTTATGTTGAAAAAGAAGACCTCGAAAAACTGTACAAACATTTTTCGCAGTCGAAAGAGATGTCGGCTTTCCAGATGCTCCGCACGGCTCTTTCCGGAGAATATTTTGGCGCAAAAGTGGCGGTTGACGACGAGGTGAAAAAACTGATAAAAGAATTGACCGAATTTAGTGAAACACCACTTCCGCTGGGACTTAACGCCCAGTTGCGCCCGTATCAGAAGCGTGGTTTTTCGTGGATTTACCGGAATGCCCGGATTGGTTTTGGTTCGGTTTTGGCCGATGATATGGGTTTGGGAAAAACCATTCAGGTTATTGCCGCAATCCTGAAATTTAAGGAAGAAGGCCATCTGGAAAAAGAAAAAGTGTTGGTTGTGGCGCCAACCGGATTGCTCACAAACTGGCAAGCTGAATTCCAAAAGTTTGCCCCGGGAATTGAACTGCAAATTTATCACGGGGGGCAACGCAATCTGTCGAAACTGAACGGCTACGACGTGTTGATAACATCTTACGGGATTGTCCGCAGCGATGCCGACCTGCTCAAAAAAATGAAATGGCACTCGATGGTAATTGACGAAGCACAAAACATAAAAAATCAGGGTACGGCACAAACCAAAGCGGTGAAGTCGATTAAATCGGGCAATTTTGTTGCTATGAGCGGCACTCCGGTTGAAAACAGGCTAAGCGAACTTTGGAGCATTATGGACTATTGCAACCGGGGTTTCCTTGGCAGCCCGAAAGAATTTGCCGAAACCTTTGGCAACCCAATCGAACAGTTGAACGACCGGGAAACCGCCGAAAAGCTAAAAAAAGTCACAGCGCCTTTCATGATGCGCCGTCTGAAATCGGACAAAACCATCATTTCTGACCTTCCCGATAAAATTGAAATCGACAGCTATGCCACACTCACCAAGGAACAGGCTAGCCTTTACGAAAAAACATTGGAAAAGGCGATGGACGAGATCGAAGGCATTAATAAATCGGATCAGAAATCATTGTTTGTGCGGCAGGGATTGGTGTTGCAAATGATTATGGCATTGAAGCAAATCTGTAACCATCCGACACAATTTTTAAAGAATGGGATAAAGGATGCTTCATTGAGTGGAAAACTTGGACTACTTTTCGATAAACTCGACAGTATAATTGAAAGCAACGAAAAAGTATTGATTTTTACCCAATTTACTGAAATGGCCAGATTGCTCCACCACTTTATCACCGAGCGATATAACGACGCTCCGCTGTACTACCATGGTGGTTGTACCATCAACCAGCGAAAAGAACTGGTTGAACGTTTCCAGAATAATCACGCAGATAAAGTGTTCCTTTTGTCTTTAAAGGCCGCCGGAACCGGATTAAATCTAACAGCAGCCAGCCATGTAATCCACTACGATTTATGGTGGAACCCAGCCGTTGAATCGCAGGCAACCGACCGGGCATATCGCATCGGCCAGAAAAACAACGTGATGGTTCACCGGTTTATCACCAAAAATACATTTGAGGAAAAGATCAATGAGATGATCCAGCAGAAAAAAGCCCTGGCCGAAATGACCGTGGCTACCGGTGAAAACTGGATAGGCAATTTGAGCAACAAAGAATTGCGTACTATTTTTAACATCTCGTAGTCTTGTCCTGTTCAAAAGTCAGGGCGAGACTTAAATTCGCACCCATCGTCGAGGATTTTATCTGTATGATCAATTGTTAAAATGATGACTTCGAGGATATTGAAGAATTTGAGCGCTTATATCAAGATAAACTTGTAATTTTGATTCATCGATATCAAGATTTAACCTAAAATGATGTCACCACTTTTTGCTCCACAGATTGATGTTGTAATCGGATCCAGATGAAACGAATTGATAAAAAGGAGTAAAAGAGTGCAAGTTCATGAGGTTAGCGAATTGAGAATAGGTTTGCTCCCTTTGCCCAAATTTCTGGCGAAGGGAGCAAACTTATGGAATCGTTACGATAAGAACCACAAACTTTCCTTTCCGATTATTTAAATTTCTTTAGCAAATCTTTCACGGCATCCTTATGAACAGTAAAACCCATCATTTTCAGTTTGATGTAATCTTCGTGGAAGAAGTAATATCCAAAATTGGGATTGGTTGAACCGACATTTCTTGATCCTGAACTTGAATCCTTAATCAGGAACCAATCTTTGCCGGCGCCTTTATAATTTTCAAGGTAACCAATCAGTTGCATTCCATGGTCGTCCGAGGTTGTTTCGTTCGAAAACCTGAACTGACGGGCATCTTCATTGATATAAGCTGAAGGAATGTCGTAATCTGGAATCAATGCACAATTGGTTTCGCGGCTGAAACCCGATTCAGATACATCACCGCCAATGCTCATCGTAAATCCATTTTTAATGGCTTTTTTGAGTGCATCCATAAAATCATCAAGCGGAACATTGTAGTATTCTTTATTGTGCCACCAGTTGTCTGTTACTTTGTATTCAACTTGCTGCCAGTAGGATTCTTGTTTGTACGAAAGGATTTCCACATAGTCATCGGGATTGATTTTCAGGTAATCTTTCAGGTATGTTTTTGGTGTAAAAGTTTTGCCATCAACCACAAATTCGGTTGGCGGAACGCCAATGTAATGATTCATAATCGATTTAATGGTTTCCAAACCATATTCAACATTCCATGCATTCGATGTTTTCATCGAATTCAGGAAGGCCGTCATCTCTTCCACCATTTTGGCATGACTGTGAAATTTTCGTCCATCAATTAATCCGGTGAAAGCTTCATCGGGAACCGCGCCATACATTTTCATGATACGGGCCAGTGCATTACCTTCCGATCCTTCAGAGAATACGGAGTTTCCTCTCTTTTCAATAAACCTGCGGGCTTTTTCGATGTATTCGCACCAGGCAAAATAAATCTCCGAGATTTCTACTTTTTTGTTTTGCAGGCGCAGCACTTCCGATTCGTAGAAAGAGGTGGTTGAAAAACTCCAGCAGGTACCGGCGTTTCCCTGCGACTGGGTTGTATTGCTCCAGACAGTTTTGTATAAGGCCAGATTGTTAGGCAAATCCATGCCCGACTGATCCATCACAAAGCGCTTATACGGTTCTTTATCAGTCTGTTTTTCTTCAACAGCAGTTACATCCTTAAGGATCGACTCAATGTAAAAACCCTTACCTTTTTCTTCAATAATTATTTTGCCTTTGCTTACATTCTGAGCCAGGCTGTTTAAGGCCAGTACGGAAAATAAACCGACGGTTAACAATATTTTGTTCATCTTTCTGATTTTTTTAAAGTGCGAAATATAGGTCAAACTTTTCAGTTTCTTCCTGAAGAATATCAGGTTTAAGTTTTAGTAACCGGTTTAAGTTTTTTACGGCTGATTTATACATCAAAATAATTTGGAGCTTATTAAATAAACTCTACAATCAAAAACTTTGAAACATATTGGTTAATGAGATGAATTTGGCATCATTTATGCAGAGTGTGCTCATGGCTGTTAAAACAAAGATGAAATGAGTTAAATATGCCTAAGATATAGGATAATTCCATTTTTTAGCTTATGTTTGTTATTGTTCAATTAAAAATTAGGAAGTTAAATTTTACTAAATAAAGGTTTTATGAAAACGACAGGAATACTTTTTTTAATTTTATTGTTCGTCCCATTTCTATCAATGGCTGGTGATATTTATGGAACAATAAAAGGTGATGATGGAAAACCATTGATTAATCAGGTTGTACAAATCACGCAAAATGACAATGTAATGGCCTCCGCCAAAACCGATGCAAACGGTTACTTTACGGTAACAATCAAGGAAGTGGGAAAATTTAAACTTGAAGTTGTTGGATATAAAGATGCCGACTTTGAAGTTTTTTCATCCAACAAATCAACTCGTTACAATCTATTGATGAATAAAGCCGGTGAAAAATGGATACTGAAGAGCCTTTAAAACCAAAAAAGGGAAAGCGGGACACGTGGGACAAGATACAAATTCTTATGCAACCTATTGGAGGTCTGCTCACCGCCCTGACAATTGCATTGGTAAGTTACTATGGCTCTTCTTATCTGAATAACAAGCAGAACAATGAGGCCAAAATAAGTCTTTATACTCAATTGATGAGCAGTCGGGAGCAGTCCGAAAGTGCCCTCAGAAAGGATATGTTCAACTCGATTCTTGGTACCATTCTCAAAGATTCCCATTCATTGGATGAAAATATCCTGCAACTCGAACTGCTGGCTTATAATTTCCATGAGTCGCTGAACCTGATGCCCCTTTTTGTTTACATGGACAGGCAAATCGCCGCTGAAAAAAACATACAGCTAAAGGACGAATACCGGAAGCGGTTGTATAAGATGGCAGGCGATGTTATTTCGAAGCAAATTTCAAGCCTCGAAGGTGCAGCTGCCAGGGAGACGATGTTTGTTACTTTCCCGGTCGATTCAATCAAGTATAAACCGGGCCTTTCTCAGGATTTTGCCATGGATTGGAAAGATTCGAAGGTGTTTTATGATACCATCAGAGTTGGAAACACAAACAGCGTTTATAAAAGAGTCGTATTTCTTAAAGCATCGGAATTTAATGTGGATGAAAAAACCGTTAATGTGAGGTTGGATATCGAGAGCTCTATTAACGATAAGTTTGTTAACATGGTTACCCAGGAATTTACGATCGATTATTTCCAGTTTCCAATGATTGACAATACGCGCCTTTCTAATGATATGCGTTGTGCAGTGGTGATGCGCGATTTCGACTTTCCCAATTTTATTGAAGTGGACATCCTATATTTTCCTGGCTCTCATTCCAGCCTGAAAGAAAAGCCTTATTATGATGATGTTGTGAAAAAGCTTTTAATGGACAAGGAGGGTAATTAATTTTGAATTTGTGTTTTGATTAATCCCCTTTGGTACCCGGAGCGTATAAAACAAAAAGGCTGAAATCGTGTGATTTCAGCCTTTTTATGCTCCTCAGGTAGGACTTGAACCTACGACCTACGGATTAACAGTCCGCCGCTCTAACCAACTGAGCTACTAAGGAATAATATTTTTTCAATAAACGATGAACTTGCCTTCGCAATCCTACAGATTAATCCCGAATCGCTTCGCTCTCGGGACCGCTCTAATCCCGAAACTTCGGGAAGCTACTAAGGAATAATATTTTCAAAATGTAATGAACTATTTAATGATTTCCTTTGGATTAATCCCGAACCTTCGGGACCGCTCTAATTAACTGAGCTACTAAGGAATATACTTTATTTTCGCCGAAGTACTTATTTCTTCTAAGGCGTTGCAAAAATAGTAAGATTTTCAATAATCTGAAATATATTTGTAAAATAATCTGAAAATAATCTTTGTAATGAGTAATTTGAAAATATTGGGAATAGGAAATGCACTTGTTGATATTATGGTCTTAGTTGAAGATGATCAGATAATCAATTATTTAAAGCTGCCAAAAGGCGGGATGACGCTTGTGGATGGTGAACTTTCGGCCATGATTCAAAAAGAGATTGCGCATATGAATATTAAGGTCGCGACAGGTGGTTCTGTCGCAAATGCGATAAATGGGGTCGCCGGACTGGGTGTTGAATGCGGATTTGTTGGTATGATCGGCCGTGATGACCTTGGTTTGTTATTCAAAAACGATATGCTCAAGCGGGGAATCGATGTAAAGCTGAAGGAAAATGAGTTTCCAACAGGTCGTGCGGTAGGTTTTGTGAGTCCGGGTGGTGAGCGTACTTTTGCAACTTACCTTGGTGCTGCTGTTGAAATGGGACCTGATAATATAACTCCGGAACTATTTGAAGGGTATGATCTGTTTTTTATAGAAGGTTATCTTGTTTTTAACCAGCCTTTAATTATGGCTGCTGCTGCTGCTGCAAAATTGGCGGGACTCACGATCGCACTCGATCTTGCCAGCTACAATGTTGTGGAGGCCAATCTTGATATACTCAACGAATTAGTTGATAATTATATTGATATTGTGTTTGCTAACGAGGAGGAAGCAAAGTCATTTACCGGATTGCAACCTGAAGAAGCACTCATCAATCTTGCCGGACGATGCGATATTGCTGTTGTAAAAGTGGGAAAAGAAGGTGCTTTTGTCCAGCAAGGGACTCAAAAATGGCATATTCCGGCGTACGAAACTACTGTTGTCGATACTACGGGTGCAGGGGACTATTTTGCTGCAGGATTTTTGGCTGGACTGGCAAACGGATGCGATCTTGGGAAGTGCGGTTTAATTGGCTCGATAATGGCCGGAGAGGTGATTCAAGTGATCGGTGCGGAGTTGGAAGACAGCCGATGGGCAGAGATAAAGAAACTGGCAGAATTTATTTAGACAATTCTGCCAGTTTAGGATTTGAGTTCAAATATATTGGTGAAAAGGAATTATTTATCTGGGAACCCGAATAAAGTAGTTCCTTTTCATTTTTGCGTTTCTACTTCACCCCAATTTTTACAGTTTGGCCAATATCGCCTGAAGATGTTCCTAAATGAAATAGAAAATCGCCGGGTTCAACGGTCCAACCCTTGTGGCTTTCGTCATAAAAGGCAAGATCGGATACTTTCACTGACAATTCAACGGATTTAGTTTCTCCGGGTTGAAGGAACACTTTTTCAAAGCCTTTCAACTCTTTGGCCGGACGCATAACAGAGCAAACCGGATCGCTCACATATAGTTGTGCAACTTCTGCACCAAATTTCGAACCACTGTTTTTAATGGTGAATTTCACACGAACAACATCATCTTTGGTATAAACAGTCTTGTCTGTATTCAGACCTGAAAGCTCAAAAGTGGTATATGATTGACCATAGCCAAAGGGAAATTGCGGTACAATCTTCTTTGTGTCGAACCAGCGGTAACCCACCAGAATGTCTTCTTCATAATTGACCTTCAGGTTACGACCGGGGTAATTACCCAGCGCATGAGCAGGCGATTGCTGGAGGGAAACAGGCAGTGTGAAAGGCATTTTGCCTGATGGATTTACTTTGCCACTGAGCACATCGGCGACTGCATTTCCGGCTTCCATGCCACCAAACCATGCCCAAAGGATGGTTGGAACACGGTTAATAATGCCCGTAAGTTCAACAGGTGAACCAGCAATAATCACCACAATTGTGTGAGGGTTTACCTTGGCCACCTCGGCGATCAGTGTCTCTTGTCCGTAAGGCAATTGCATATCTTGTTTGTCAAACGATTCTGTGTCGTAATCGTGGTTTAATCCTCCGAAAATGATGGCAACATCCGATTTTTTCGCAGCCTCCACGGCTTCGTCAATCAATTTCCAATCGACTTTATTACTATTCGACTGACCAATATTGCTTCCTTCTTTAAAGCTCGATTGTTTTTCGTAGCCCTGCACAAAGTTGATTTTCAGATTGCTTCCAAATTTTTTGGTTAATGCCTCAAGTGGAGTCACCTCGTACAAAGGTTTAATTTCGGAGCTCAATCCTCCACTTGTGTGTTTGCGCGTGGCATTGTCACCGATCACGGCAATTGATTTCAGTTTCGATAAGTCGAGTGGTAAAATGTTTCCCTGGTTTTGAAGTAGTACAACTGCTTCGGCAGCCGAATTATACGCAGCTTTTTGATGTTCAGGCGTATTCATAGAACCCTTTTCGCGTGTTTTGTCACCTATCATCTTTGTTTTCATCATCACGCGCAGCACGTTGGATACTTTCTCATCAACAACCGAAATTGGTACTTTCCCTTCTTTTACTGCTTTGATAAGCGGATTGGCAAAATACCATTCATTGTAATCTTTGATGTCGGTACCCATTTCGAGATCGAGACCAGCGAGTGCTGCTTTCACGGTGCTGTGAGCTGCATTCCAGTCAGTCATCAACACGCCGTTAAAACCCAACTCTTTGCGCAGGATCTGGCGATTAAGATATTCGCTTTCGGAACACCAGTCGCCACGGAATTTATTGTAAGCCGCCATCACGGTAAGTGCGCCACCTTCTTCTACCGCCGATTTAAAGCCTGGCAAATAGATCTCGTGCAAGGCGCGATCGCTCATGGTTACATCTACTAATACACGGTTATCTTCCTCGTTGTTGGCCAGAAAGTGTTTCACGCTTGCGGCAACATCTTTGGATTGAAGTGCTTTGATATAAGGCACCGTCATTGCTGAAATCAGGAAAGGGTCTTCGCTCAGGTATTCGAAATTGCGCCCACAGAGCGGCGTTCGGATAATGTTGATGCCAGGTCCAAGCAATACATCTTTCTTGCGGAAACGTGCTTCTTCGCCTAAAACGAACCCGCGTTCCTGAGCAAGTTTAGGGTTCCAACTTGCTGCCAAAGCCGTTCCCGGAGGGAAACAGGTGGCTGAATCGGTTGTCCAGCCTGAGTAACTCCAGTCGTGACGGTTAATCGCTGCACGAACGCCGTGAGGACCGTCGGATAAAGCCCATTCCGGAATGCCGAGCCGTGGGATTCCGGACACATAAAACTTGGAATTTGCATGAAGCAAACTCACTTTCTCTTCGATGGTCATCTTTTTAACCAGCGACTGAATTTTTTTCTCCTGAGCCGATTCAGCAGTTTTTACTTTTTGTGCTTGTACTGCTCCGCTTATAAACAGAAAAAGAGAGAGCATTTTAAGAATCGATTTTCTCATTTTAAATTCTATTGTTTGTGGTTTATTTCATATTATTTGGAAGCTGATTAACCAGCGATCAGTAGAAAGTAGTTCTTCTTTCCTTTTTGAACCAAAAGATATTTGTCGCCGATCAGTTTCGATTGTGCAATTATTTCGTCCGGCCCTTCAATTTTTACTTTATTAACAGCTACACCACCACCTGTAATTGTGCGGCGGGCTTCCCCTTTTGATGGAAAGACGGTTGTTCTTTCTGCCAGCAGATCGATGATATTTATACCTGCTTCCAGTTCAGATTTGGCAATTTCGAACTGTGGGACCCCTTCAAAAACAGATAAGAAGGTTGCTTCGTCCAATTTGCGCAAAGTTTCTTCAGTCCCTTTTCCGAAAAGAATCTCCGAAGCTTCGACTGCTAAATTGTAATCAGCTTCCGAGTGAACCATACAGGTAACTTCTTTGGCAAGAACCTTCTGAAGCTGGCGCAGATGAGGTGCCAGACGATGCTCTTCAATGAGTTGATCAATAGCGTCTTTCGGTAAAATGGTAAATATCTTGATGTATTTTTCTGCATCAACATCCGAAGTATTTAGCCAAAACTGATAGAAAGTATATGGTGATGTTCTGACCGGATCGAGCCATACATTGCCAGATTCTGTTTTTCCAAATTTCGTACCATCCGCTTTTTTAATCAACGGGCAGGTAAGCGCAAAGGCTTCACCACCTGCTTTTCTGCGGATAAGTTCAGTTCCGGTGGTGATATTTCCCCACTGATCGGAACCTCCCATTTGTAATTTGCAGTTTTTTGTTTCGTAAAGGTGAAGAAAGTCGGTTCCCTGAACCAGCTGGTAGGTAAACTCAGTGAACGACATTCCTGCCACTCCGCTTTCGGGATCGAGTCGTTTTTTGACAGAATCTTTTGCCATCATATAATTGACAGTGATGTGCTTGCCAATATCACGAATAAAATTCAGAAAGGTGAAATCTTTCATCCAGTCGTAATTATTGACCATCTCCGCCGCATTTTCGCCTGTTGAGTCAAAATCGAGAAATTTTGCAAGCTGAACTTTCAAACAGTCCTGGTTGTGACGTAAGGTGGTTTCATCCAGAAGATTACGTTCCTGTGACTTACCTGACGGATCGCCGATCATTCCTGTTGCGCCACCTACCAAAACGATGGGTTTGTGTCCCGCCAACTGAAAATGTTTGAGCATCATTACACCCACGAGGTGTCCGATATGCAATGAGTCAGCGGTCGGATCAATGCCCACATAAGCCGAGGTAACTTCTTTTTTCAACTGTTCTTCCAATCCGGGCATCATATCGTGTATCATGCCTCTCCAGGTCAATTCTTCAACAAAATTCATTTTATATTGTAGTTAAATAATTATAATTCAAATGATTAAATAAATGTTTGTTCTTTTATTAATTTTCTATGGTTAATAAATTCATGTTCTGGAATTTAACCCAAAATAATCGGGCAAAGATACAATTATGATTTCAGTTTTAAATGTGCTATTTTTCAGCCTTCAAATACAATTCAAATGAAAAGAGCCGGATTTCAAATCAAATCGTTGCTGCTGTTGACAATCGTTTTGCTAATTGCATTTCAGGGGCAGGCGCAGCATCGTCTTGTGCTGCTTCATCCGACGGTGAGAAATATCGAAAATATGGAGTGGATGGTTGATAATAAGATCATCGATATTCCGGATGTTGAAATGGTGGGTGTTTATTATGCGAGAGAAGCCTACGATTATGCTGCCTCTGAAAAGTACCTTGCTGAACATCCTTTAAAAAATTACCACCTTCGTAAAATTGGGGGTGAACTTAAGCCGGAGGATATTTATGGTGAAAACAATTGTACGACGGCTTTCCGAAAATTGTTTGAAGAGTCGGATGCTATCATCTTCTTTGGTGGTCCCGATATTCCTGCGGCTATTTATGGTGAGGAGCAAAACTTGCTTACAATTGTTACCGATCCGTATCGCCATTATTTCGAGACCTCCTTATTTTTTCATTTAATTGGCGGAAGCCGAAATGCTGATTTCAAACCTTTCTTAGCTGATAGACCTGATTTTATCATCAGGGCTTTTTGTTTGGGACTGCAAACCATGAATGTAGCGGCAGGAGGAACCCTGATTCAGGATATCCCGCTGGAGATATATCATTTAAATACATTGGAAAAGGTTTCCATACAGCCTGTTGAGAATCAACACCGCAGTTATACGACTCCATTATTTCCGTTGGAAGATCTTTGGGGAGGTAATTTTCACCCGATCCGCATCTCGAAAACAGGGTATCTCAGCAAAATCGCAGGGCTTTCGGGTGCCACAACACCCAAAGTATTGAGTTATCATCATCAGGCTGTCGGAAAAATGGGTGCAAATCTGAAAGTGATAGCATCATCAATTGACGGAAAGGTTATTGAAGGATTGCAACACGTTAAATTTAAGAATGTTGTAGGTGTACAGTTTCACCCTGAACCTTCGGTATTGTATAATTCCGAAATTCAATTAACGACCGTCGCCGGGAGTCCTTTTTCACCCAATGAACTGTTATCAAAATCTAATAGTCTCTCTTTTCACAAGTTGTTCTGGAGAGATTTCTCGGAAAAGGTAAAGCAAAATAAGAATATCGATAAAAATTAGGGTTATCTATATTGTTACGTTCTTTGGGGGTTGAGAAGGTGCAGACTCTTTTTCTGCTTTCAGGAATGGCAGTAAGTTCGGAGCCATGTTTTCGATCGGACCATATAGCCTCGATTCCATCTTCGATTTCTCAGGGATGATTGTAATTGTGAAATTTTCAATTTTGGAGATAATGATCATTAAAATACTCAGGATAAATGCAGCTTTTAATGCGCCAAAAACTCCACCTGCAATTCGACTGAAAATGCTTAGTGCAATGGCTTGTACAAATTTTTCGGTAAGTGTCGCAATCAGGTGAACCACAATGACTACGAATACAAAAATGAGAATAAATGCAGTAAGGCGCATGGAGTCGTTGCTCCAGGTCAGGTACTTCGACAGCCATGACTGGACCAGACCTGAGAACTCAACACCCGCCCATATTCCCAGTACTAATGAGACGATTGATGCCAGTTCCACAAAAAAACCTTTAACAAAACCATTTATTGTTGCACCAACAATAAGGATCACAAGAACGATATCTAACACATTCATGAGAAGAATTATTTTAAATTTGTAGCAATAAATTTATCAAAGTCATCGTAAGCAATCTGCTAATTTGCGGAAAATTACTAAATTTAATCCGAATAATTCAAATTATTAAAGAGCATGGCCATTGTAAATTCGATTATCAACTGGATCAATTATAAACGCATATACGAAATCGACCTCTATCGGGAACATGCCCGGGAGATACAAGAGGAGGTGCTCTTCAACCTTTTAAATACTGCGAAAAGTACAGAATGGGGCGAAAAATACGATTACGCGAACACAAAGTCGTGGGAATCCTACAAAGAAAATGTGCCCGTTAGCCGGTATGAGACAATAGAGCCTCATATCAAACGGATGATACAAGGTGAAAGAAACGTTCTATGGCCTGGCTCAATGAAATGGTTTGCCAAATCGTCGGGAACAACCAATGCCAAAAGTAAATTTATTCCTGTTTCGAAAGAATCGCTCGATGACTGCCATTTCAGAGGTGGAAAAGATGTTCTTGCCATTTACTATCGCAATTACCCGGAGGCATCACTGCTATCGGGAAAGAGTCTTACCCTGGGTGGAAGTCATCAGAACACAAATATGAGTAACAATGCCTATTACGGTGATTTATCGGCAATTATGATCGAGAATCTGCCATTTTGGACGGATTTTCACCGGACACCACCCACCGAAATTGCATTGATTCCTGAGTTTGAAGAGAAAATAGCACAAATCACGAAAACGTCTATCAACGAAAATGTTACCTCGCTTGCAGGAGTTCCCTCGTGGTTCCTGGTACTTTTGCGCTACATTCTTGAGTATACCGGGAAATCAAATATTCTTGAGGTGTGGCCCAATCTTGAACTATTTATCCACGGCGGAATCGCATTTGATCCATACAGGGAGCAATATAAGCGGATTATCCCTTCTGATACAATGAATTATATGGAGACTTACAATGCATCGGAGGGTTTCTTTGCAATTCAGGATGATCCTGAAAGTTCAGATATGCTATTGATGCTTGACTACGGAGTTTTCTACGAGTTTATTCCGGCCTGTAATGCAGATGATGAGAATCCTGTTACAATTCCATTATGGAAAGTAGAAATTGGGATCAATTATGCGATGGTAATCTCTACAAATGGGGGTCTTTGGCGATACATGATTGGCGATACTGTGCAATTTGCTTCCAAAGATCCTTATAAACTGAGGATTACAGGCAGGACGAAACATTTTATCAATGCATTTGGCGAAGAGGTAATTATCGATAATGCCGAAAGAGCCATCAAAGAAGCCTGCGCTGCAACAGGTGCAATTATCAGCGATTATACGGCCGGACCTGTCTTTATGAGTGAAAGTCAGGCAAAAGGTGCACATGAATGGCTGATTGAATTTGACACAGAACCCGATGATATGGTTAAGTTTACTAAAGTACTTGATCTGAAAATTCAGGATTTAAACTCTGATTACGAAGCCAAAAGGCACAAAAATGCAACCCTCGAAATGCCGCATGTTTTAGCTGTTGCCACCGGGACTTTTATGCAGTGGATGCGCGAACGTGGAAAAGTGGGAGGTCAAAATAAGGTACCAAGGCTGTCAAACAACCGTGAATATCTCGACGGTTTGCTTCGGATTAACAAAACTCTGAAATAAAAACTAAATACAAAAATGAAAAAAGAAGTTGCTACAATGCATATCGCGATTGCCGGTAATATCGGGGCTGGTAAAACTACCTTGACCGGAATTTTGGCCAAACATTTCGGATGGGAGGCCCATTACGAAGAGGTTGACGGGAATCCATATCTGAATGATTTTTATCACGATATGCAGCGCTGGTCTTTCAATTTGCAGGTTTATTTCCTTAATAATCGGTTTAGCCAGATTATCGATTTCCGCCATTCCGGTAAAACAGTGATTCAGGATCGTACGATTTACGAAGACGCCGAAATTTTTGCGCCCAACCTTCATGAAATGGGGCTGATGAGTACCCGCGATTTCGAGACCTATCACACCCTTTTCGACCTCATGGGAAAGCTGATCCAGGCGCCCGATCTGATTATTTATCTTCGTGCATCTATCCCAACACTCGTTCAGCAAATTCAAAAACGGGGGAGGGATTATGAGGAAACCATCCGACTCGATTATCTGAAGCAGTTGAACCAGCGTTACGAAGCATGGGCAACACGGTATCGTCTTGGTAAAATGCTTATTATTAATATAGATGAACTTAATTTTGCTGAAAATAAAGAAGATTTGAGTAAGGTGATCGACCGTATCGACGCTCAGTTGCACGGACTTTTTTAAGCAAAGGAGCAGGAAAAGGCGATTGGGAATTTAGTAAGAAATGCAAAAATTATTGAGGCGCATCTGCAGAGATAAATTGAAACTATTTCGCTGTATGCGCCTCAAATACAAACCTGTGCTACTGTAGCAATAACCCTTTCCCTAAAACCAAACCCTGTCATTTTAACTATTTCAATAACATATTTATAAGCCGGGTAATTCCGGCTTTTGTCATTTGTAGATCTCTAAATAATTCGTAGGATTATACCGGAATTGAACTGTTGCAAACCTGCGGTAAAATTCTCAACTAATTCTACTAAATTGTTATGAAGCAAATTGATAATAAAAACCGAAACTCCTTCAATTTTGGTGAAGATACACTCACAGTTGGCTTGGCGCTCCAATTGGCAGCGGGTAAAGTTGTCGGATCAATAGGCCCTTTGGCCGCTGATAGGATCGTGAAAAGCCGGAAAATTGTTGATGACATCGTCTCCAATCACGAAATAGTTTATGGAATCAATACAGGATTCGGTCCGCTTTGTACGACGATTATCTCAGAGATTGATACCAAAAAACTTCAGCTTAATTTATTGAAGAGTCATAGTGTGGGAGTTGGTGATCCAATCAACCCGGAAATTGCCAAACTGATGATGATCCTGAAGGTTCATGCTTTGGCGAAGGGTTATTCGGGCATTGAAATGAAAACGCTCGAAAGAATTATATGGCATATTAATCAGGATATTATACCTGTTGTTCCGTCGCAGGGTTCAGTTGGCGCTTCGGGTGATCTGGCTCCGCTGGCCCATCTTTTTCTCCCGCTGACCGGATACGGGAAGGTTTACTATAAAGGTAAAGTGACCGAAATGGCCGTTCTATTAAATAAATTAGGAATGGTACCTATTGAACTTGGTGCCAAGGAGGGTCTTGCACTGATTAATGGTACTCAATTTATTGCAGCACACGCAGTAAAGGTTATCGAACGATTGCAGAACTGCCTCGATAATGCCGATCTGATTGCAGCCATGAACCTTGAGGCTATGTTGGGTTCGGTGAAAACCTTCTCCCCCGAACTGCATGATTTAAGACCTTATCAGGGAATCATATACGTTGCCGAACGGATGAGGATGCTGATTGGTGAATCGCAGATTGTACAGTCACATAAAAACTGCTCACGACTTCAGGATCCCTATTCTTTAAGGTGCATTCCACAGGTTCATGGTGCCTCCCGAAATGCATGGCTTCACCTGAAAGAGCTGCTAAACATTGAGTTGAATTCTGTTACTGATAATCCGATTATCCTCGAGGATGGACGTTCGATCAGCGGGGGAAGTTTTCATGGACAGCCATTAGCTATGGCACTCGACTACGTCACCGTTGCGGCTGCAGAATTGGGGAATATTGCAGATCGTCGGATCTATTTGTCGCTCAATGATTCTATCGAAGGATTACCTAAACTGCTTATGCGCGAAACCGGGTTGAATTCGGGTTTTATGATCCCTCAATATACAACTGCTGCTTTGGTCAGCGAAAATAAAAGCTTGTGCTTCCCTGCCAGTGCCGACAGTATTCCTACCTCGCTTGGACAGGAGGATCATGTCAGTATGGGTTCGATCAGCGGTCGTAAAGCGTTGATGGTGATTGATAACCTCGAGAAAATTCTGGGCATTGAACTTTTCTGTGCTGCACAGGGTTTCGATTTCAGAAAACCACTCAAATCAGGCGGAATTATTGATGAATGCCATCGTTTTGTCAGACAGACCATTCCTTTTGCTGAATCAGATCACATCATGTCGGACGAAATGAACAAAGCGATCGACCTGGTCAAAAATAAAACATTGGTTACTGTATCCGGAAATGCAGCTAAAAAATTGAAAATCAATCTTAAAAACGAGCAACATGAACTATTCGGAATTTATTAAAGAATACGCTACCCATCCCAATTATAAGGCTCCGACCGGAAAATTGCTACATGCAAAATCGTGGCAGACGGAAGCGCCGCTCAGGATGTTGCTCAATAACCTCGATCGTCAGGTAGCCGAAAACCCCGAAGAATTAGTGGTTTATGGTGGTACCGGCCAGGCAGCGCGAAATCCTGAGGCATTGCTGCAAATAATTAAATGCCTGCTCGAACTGGACGAAGATCATAGTTTATTGGTTCAATCCGGGAAAGCCGTGGGTATTGTCCGTACGCATCCCGAAGCTCCGAGAGTATTTATTGCAAACAGCAATTTGGTTCCGGCCTGGGCGACCTGGGATCATTTCGAAAAATTGAAGGCTGCGGGGTTAATGATGTATGGCCAGATGACCGCAGGAAGCTGGATCTATATTGGAACTCAGGGTATTTTACAAGGAACTTACGAGACTTTTGTCGCCTGTGGTGAAAAGTATTTCAAGGGCGACCTTAAACATAAACTGCTTGTTTCAGGCGGACTCGGCGGAATGGGTGGAGCTCAGCCTTTGGCAGCAACAATGGCAGGCGCGACTTTCCTTGGTGTCGATGTTGATCCTGAACGGATAAAAAAGAGGCTGAATTCCGGATACATTGACCATATTTCATGGTCATATGATGAGGCGATTGCATTGGTTATGAATGCAAAAGATAAAGGCGAGGCCATCTCTGTCGGGCTTGTAGCTGATATTGGTGACACGCTCGAACAGTTACTGATTGACGGGATTGTTCCCGATGTTGTTACCGATCAGACTTCGGCCCATGATCCTTTGCATGGATATGTACCCAATGATCTTACGCTTCTTCAGGCAAAGGCGCTTCGGAAAGATGATCCGGAAAAATACAAAGAATTGTCGATGAAGAGCATGGCCAGGCACGTTAGTCTGATGCTCGAGATGCAGCGACAGGGTAGTATCGTATTCGATTATGGAAATAACCTTCGGGAAATGGCCAAACAGGGTGGCGAAATGAATGCTTTTGACTTTAACGGATTTATTCCTGAATTTATCCGGCCGCTATTTTGTGAAGGGAAAGGACCTTTCCGTTGGGTTGCATTATCGGGTGATCCTGAAGATATTCGAATCACCGACCACGCATTGATAGAAGCATTTCCTGAAAATAAACATATGATCGGATGGTTATTAAAGGCTGAATCGGGTGTGGAATTTCAGGGACTGCCGGCAAGAATTTGCTGGTTGGGAATGGGTGAACGCGAAAAGGCCGGAGTACTTTTCAACAACCTTGTGAAAGAGGGAAAGGTAAAAGCACCAATCGTCATCGGTCGCGACCATCTTGATTGCGGTTCTGTAGCTTCACCCAACCGCGAGACCGAAAAAATGATGGACGGAAGTGATGCGGTTTCTGACTGGCCACTGCTTAATCTCATGGCCAACACAGGTGGTGGCGCTACCTGGGTTTCATTCCACCATGGTGGTGGAGTTGGGATGGGCTATTCACAACATGCAGGAATGGTGGTTGTTGCCGATGGAACCGAAAGAGCGGAAGCCTGCATCCGGCGGGTGCTGTACAACGATCCCGCCATGGGAATATTCAGGCATAACGATGCGGGATATCCCGAAGCGCAGCAGAATTTGAAAAAGTTTGATCTGGGTTTTAAGTGATGCTATAAATCATGGCAAAAAACAAATTGATTGGCCCTTTCGTTCAGTTGCTGACTATGGACAAACTTCCTTTAATGGGTAGTTTGAATGACAGTCAGCTCGAAATTGTTCCCAATGGTGGGGTAGTGGTCTGCGATGGAAAAATTGTTCGGGTTGGAAATTTCGATCAGCTTTACTCAGCCTACTCCGGTCGTCTGACAATTGAACGTATAGATGGTGATATGGTTGCAATGCCTGGGATGATCGATCCGCATACTCATATTTGCTGGGCCGGAAGCCGGGCCAACGATTATTCGCTCCGGTTAGCCGGGAAAAGCTATCCCGAAATTGCCCAAAGCGGAGGTGGAATTGGTGATACTGTTTTAAAAACAAGGACTGCTAATTCAGAAGAATTAGAGGCAAGACTTACTGAACGTGCAATTGGTCATCTTAAAAATGGCGTAACCACCATTGAAGTAAAAAGCGGCTATTGTCTAAATACCGCAGGCGAGATTAAACTGCTTGAAGTAATTCGGAACGTGAATCAAAAACTCCCTGTTGATTTGATTGCGACTTGTCTGGCGGCCCATATCAAACCGGCAGACTTTAATGGCAGTCCAGCCGATTATCTGGAAAGCATTGTTAAAGAATTGCTTCCTGAGATTAAAAATCGTGGTCTCTCCAAAAGGATTGATATATTTATCGATAAAGGGGCATTTACACCAGAAGAAGCCAGGCCTTATCTGATACAGGCAAAACAGATGGGTTTCGACCTCGTGATACACGGCGAACAGTTTACTACCGGCGGAGTTGCTTTATCCTGCGAATTGGGTGCAATTTCTGTTGACCATTTGGAAGCCATTCAAGATCAGGAGATAAAATTGTTGGCGGCATCAAATGTGATTCCGGTTGCACTTCCGGGTGCTTCATTGGGCTTGGGTTGCCAGTTTGCCCCGGCCCGGAAACTTTTGGATGCAGGTTGTTCGCTTGCGATTGGGTCCGACTGGAATCCAGGCTCAGCCCCCATGGGCGATCTTTTGATGCAAACCGCAATTTTGGGTATCTTTGAAAAAATGACAATGGCTGAATCGTTGGCGGCGATCACTTTTAGAGCCGCAGCAGCGCTTGGTTTGACCGATCGCGGTGTTTTAAGAATTGGATTACTGGCTGATATGATCGGTTTTCCAACATCCGATTACCGCGAGATTCTTTATAACCAGGGAAGTTTAAAACCTTCAATGATATGGAAAAGGGGAGGAATTCTTTGAAAGTGAGAAACCAGGAAGAGGAGAATGGGAGACTTATCGTAGATTGGATTTTTGGTCAATAATGATTAATAAATTTGAAGTTTTTAGTTATATCCGATGAAATTACATTGATTTATAGGCTTTAAGATATTGAAAGTGAAAAAATACAATAATTATGGCACTCAGACTTTTTAAGGATGATGATTATATTTCCTGGCTCAAGGAGATTAATTTGAAAAAGTGCAACAAGTTGTTGCACAAACTTCTTTACCGGCAAACCAAATTACAATTGAAAATATCCAACAACTTGTTGGACAAATTCCATGGGGACATAATATCCTGATAAGGATATTGAAAACGAATTAAGTAATGATAACTAATTAATTAATCATGAAACAACTTATCGAATGCGTCCCAAATTTTTCAGAAGGGCGTGATCTTTCAATCATAAAACAGATAACTGATGCCATCGAAAGTGTCAAAGGGATCAGACTACTCAATGTCGATCCGGGACATGCGACAAACCGGACGGTCGTCACGTTTGTGGGTGAACCTCAACAGGTGGTCGAAGCTGCTTTCAGAGCGATTCAACGGGCTTCAGAACTGATTGATATGAAATATCATAAGGGAGAACACCCCCGGTTTGGTGCGACAGATGTCTGTCCGTTGATTCCTGTTACAGATATCACAATGGAAGAGACGGTTGGATATGCGCGGCTTTTGGCAAAACGAGTTGGGAACGAATTAAATATTCCGGTCTATTGTTATGAATTTGCTGCCTTTGAGGTGAAACGCCAGAGTTTGGCAAATTGTCGTGCCGGAGAATACGAAGGATTGGCTGAGAAGATGAAAACTGCCGGTTGGCAACCCGATTTCGGTCCCGTTACGTTTAATGACCGGTCTGGGGCAATTGCTATCGGAGCAAGAAATTTTCTGATTGCATACAATGTAAATCTAAATACAACCTCTGTGCGGCTGGCAAATTCGATTGCTTTTGATATCCGCGAAGCAGGACGCATTAAAAGAGAGGGAGATCCTATTACAGGAAAAATTATCGCTGACGAACATGGTGAGCCTGTAAGGATTCCGGGGACATTGAAAAAAGTGAGGGCAATTGGGTGGTTCATCAAAGAATATGGAATTGCACAAATATCTATTAATCTGACGGACATTTCAACAACATCTGTGCATCAGGCGTTTGATGAAGTGTGCGAAAGAGCACGCGACCGTGGAATCCGTGTCACTGGTTCGGAGCTAATCGGGATGATCCCTTTACAGGCGATGCTCGATGCCGGTAAGTATTTTCTCCAAAAGCAGCACCGGTCTTTAGGTATTCCCGACCATGAAATTATTAAGATCGCTGTGAAATCGTTGGGCCTCGATGAATTGGCGCCCTTTGATCCTGATAAAAGAATCATTGAGTATTTTCTTGAAGATAAGGACAAAAATTTGATTGATTTATCAATGACTGATTTTGTCCACGAAACGGCCTCCGATTCACTGGCACCTGGTGGTGGTTCTGTGGCAGCGTATTTGGGTGCAATGGGAGCGGCACTTGGTTCTATGGTCGCAAACCTTACATCACATAAACGTGGTTGGGACGATCGATGGGAAGAGTTTTCGGAGTGGGCTGAAAAAGGAAAGTTGATTTATGATGAATTGCTTAAATTGGTTGATAAAGATACAGCGGCATTTAATCAAATCATGGACGCTTTCAAATTGCCAAAGGAAACTTCGATTGAGTTGATTGCAAGGAAGAGTGCCATTCAATCTGCCACAAAAAATGCCATCGAAATCCCCTTTAGAGTGATGCAGTTATCATACGATTCAATGGATGTAATTGAGGCAATGGCAGAAACGGGAAATCCAAATTCAGTGACCGATGCCGGAGTCGGAGCATTGTGTGCTGCAACTGCAGTGTCGGGTGCTTATCTCAATGTGTTGGTCAATGCTTCTTCATTTCAGGATAGAGAAGCGATAAAACAATTACTGGAGCATGCTGCTGAACTGGAGTTAAAGGCAAAGAACCGGTGTGAAGAGATTCAAATGCTTGTCAGGTCTAAGATCGGAATGTAAATAAAAAAATCAGTCGGATTATCTTCAAAATAAAGATCAATCCGACTGATTATAAAATATTTAATTGGAATTATTTTCCAAAGGCAGCTTTGATTTTATCGATATAATCGAGTTTTTCCCATGTAAAGAGTTCTACTTCTTTTACTACGTCACCAAAGTAAGGAGATGAATATTTCTTGACAACTACTTGTGGAGTACGTCCCATATGTCCGTAAGCCGCTGTCTCTTCATAAATTGGATTGCGAAGTTTTAAGCGTTCTTCTATTGCATAAGGACGGAGATCAAATAATGCCGAAATCTTCTCAGCAATCTCGCCGTCATTTAATTTCACTTTTGCTGTTCCATAGGTGTTTACGTAAATATTCACAGGTTGTGCAACACCAATAGCATAAGCAAGCTGAACTAAAATCTCTTCAGCAATACCTGCTGCAACCATATTTTTAGCGATGTGTCTGGCAGCGTAGGCAGCTGAACGGTCTACTTTGGATGGATCTTTCCCTGAGAAAGCGCCACCACCATGAGCTCCTTTTCCGCCATAAGTATCAACGATGATTTTGCGTCCTGTTAAGCCGGTATCACCGTGAGGGCCACCAATCACAAATTTTCCTGTTGGGTTGACATATAGAATATAACCCGGTTTAAACAATTTTTGAATTGATGCAGGTAATTTGGAAATTATGGCAGGGATCAGATATTTCTGAACGTCTTCCTTAATTTTGTCAACCATGGCCTGGTCAGCTTTAGCCTGGGCTTCGGCTGAATTATTTTCAGGCAGAATAAATTCATCGTGCTGCGTTGATACGACAATTGTGTGAACTTTAACTGGTTTGTTATTAACGTCATATTCAATCGTAACCTGCGATTTGGAATCGGGACGAAGGTAAGTCATCACTTTCTGTTCACGGCGGATGGCAGCAAGTTCAACCAACAATAAATGCGACAAATCGAGTGATAATGGCATGTAATTCTCTGTTTCGGAAGAAGCATAACCAAACATCATCCCCTGATCGCCGGCACCCTGGTTTTCGCGGTCGACCTTGTCGACACCCCGATTAATATCAGGTGACTGTTCATGCAAGGCAGTCAATACACCGCATGAATCGCCGTCGAACTGGTATTCCGCTTTTGTATAACCGATCCGGTTGATCACCCTGCGGGCAACTTCACGCACATCAACATAGGTTTGTGATTTGATTTCGCCGGCCAAAATGACCTGACCTGTTGTGACTAAAGTTTCACACGCCACTTTTGAGTTGGGGTCGTAAGCCAAAAATTCATCAAGTACCGCATCCGAAATCTGATCGGCAACTTTGTCAGGGTGTCCTTCTGACACCGATTCTGAAGTAAAAAGATATCCCATAATAAAAATATATTCTGATCTGATTGCTCAGGTCAATTAATAATTAATAAATTACAGGGATATTTGATTGATATAGAAGAATCCGAAAATTTTGTTTTAGCATTTTTTTCCGTGGTTGCAATCAATCAAATTTATCCACCAATAATGAGGCAAAGATAAGGTCTTTTGTTTGAAATAAACTAATTCGGGTAAATTTTTATTTTGAGTGTGTTTTCAAAGAGACTAAGAAGGTTCTTTAGTGAGTACGTGTGTGTCGCTGTTCACTGTTCATTGTTTCTGCCCCCGGTTATTTCCAGAAAGACATTCTCAAGACTTGATTCCTGTTTATTTAAGGTCAGAATTGTCAAATTGTTGGCGACTGCAAACCTGTAAATTAAAGGGCGAATGTCTGTCTCTCCGCCATTAATAAGCCATGTTTTCTCTGATAATGGTTGGATTTCGACAATCCCTTCAATATCATTTAGTTTGTCTTGATTGATGAATTCTGCAAATTCAACCAAAACCTTTTGGATACGGGTCGTAGCAAGCGCTTTAATATTTTTAGGAGTATCGGTTGCTACAATTTTGCCATGGTTGATAATCATGATTCTGTCGCACAGTGCTTCAACTTCCTGCATAATATGGGTCGAAAGCATCACAGTTTTGTTGGCACTTATATTTCGGATCAATTGCCTGATTTCAATGATTTGCGTAGGGTCAAGGCCAGAGGTTGGTTCGTCAAGTATTAATACGGAAGGATCATGAATCAGTGCCTGGGCAATACCAACACGCTGCCTGTAACCTTTAGAAAGCGCCCCGATTTTTTTATGCTTTTCCGGATCGAGCCCCGTGAGACCAATCATCTCTTTAACACGCGACCGGACGGTTTTTAGTTTATAGATTCCGGCAACATATTCAAGGTATTCAGCAACATAGAGTTCCATATAAAGCGGATTATTCTCGGGAAGATATCCAATCTGGCGTCTGATTTCGAAGGCATTTCCTCCGATAACTGCCCCATTTATCCAGACGCTTCCTTCTTCAGGATGCAAGAATCCTGTAATTATTTTCATCATTGTCGACTTTCCGGCACCGTTGGGTCCTAAGATTCCAACAATTTCGCCCGAATTGACTGTAAAGGAGACTTCGTCTAATGCCTTCTGTTTCCCATATATTTTTGTGACCGATTCTACCCTTACCGACATTGCACCTAATTTTTCAACAAATTTAATTCAAAATAAAGAATAAATTTGCAAAAGCTTTCTGCTATAACAGACAATAGGAATGAAAAACCAAAATTTCAATTACATCGATTCCCTTTTACGATTCAAAAGACAAGATACTGAAATAGTTAAAATTGGGATGGTAACACTGGGAGGATTGTACCCCATTAGGCTTCAGTCGATGACAGACACCGACACCAAAGATACTGAGGCTACAGTCAATCAGACAATTCGAATATTGGATGCCGGTGCTGACTTTGTCCGGGTTACTGTTCAGGGGTTACGGGAAGCCGAGAATCTACAGAATATCAGGGCAGAACTTGATCGGAGGGGTTATCCGAACCCACTGGTAGCAGATATTCATTTTAATCCTGCTGCAGCAGAAATAGCCATCAAATATGTACGAAAAGTAAGGATTAATCCAGGAAATTTCTACGACAAACGTGCTACCTTCGAGAAGGTTAATTATACCGATGAGGAGTATCGCGAAGAGCTCGCCAGAATTGAAGAACGGTTTGTACCGTTTATTAGTGAATGTAAAGAACGTGGTACCGCATTACGCATTGGCGCCAATCAGGGATCACTCTCCGACCGGATTATGAGTCGCTATGGCGATACACCTGCCGGAATTGTGGAGTCGGTCATGGAATTCCTCAGAATTTGTAAAAAGCAAGATTATCACAATATTGTTGTTTCGATTAAATCGAGCAATACCCGAATGATGGTATATACCGTCCGTTTAATGAACTATCGGATGCGCCTTGAGGATATGAACTATCCTTTCCATATCGGTGTAACAGAAGCCGGAGAAGGAGAGGACGGGAGGATAAAATCGGCCGTCGGATCAGGGGCATTGCTGGCTGACGGAATCGGCGATACGATTCGGATTTCTCTCACTGAAGATCCAGCCGCAGAGATTCCGTTTGCACGTAAACTGGTTGACGTATTTAAAGGAAGAGAGAATCATGCTCCAATAAAAGCGCCGCTTGTTGCTCAAACGAATCCATTTGAATACGAACGACGTTCAACCAGACCTGTTAATGATATAGGAAGTAAGAAACCTGTAGTTGTTGTGGGCAGTCTTAATAAATATACACGCGAAGAGATCCGCTCGGTTAATTCGGGTATAGAACCTGAGTATTTTTACGACGGCAAGCGCGTTGTTGACCGCGGGAATAAGTCATACCCGATTTTATCGCTTGAGGATTATCTTTTCAACGACAACTACACAGGTCAGATGCGCTTTGTAAGGGTTAATAAAAAGACCTACGACGTATTTAAAGAGGAAAATCCCGAAATCATTGAAAAGCTAAAGAGAGAGCGAAAAGTTATCCTGATCATGGAGAGCGATAACCTTAATTGTTATGCTGAGATGCGTGCTTTCTTTATGGAGCTGGATGCTCATATTTGTAAGAATCCAGTGATTCTTCACCGCTCTTATAAGGAAAATAATTACGAAGATCTTCTGATTAAGGCTTCAACGGATATTGGTGGATTATTTATTGATGGATATGGTGACGGAATTCTGTTGACAAACGATGGAAATATCGGTTATAACGAGTTGAAAAATCTTGCTTTTGGCATTTTACAGGCCAGCCGGATGCGCTTGACGAAAACTGAGTTTATCTCCTGCCCAGGATGTGGTAGAACCCTTTTTGACCTTCGTGATACCCTTGCTGAGATTAAACGTAACTTCAACCATTTGAAGAACCTTAAGATTGGAATCATGGGCTGTGTCGTGAATGGTCCGGGCGAGATGGGAGATGTCGATTACGGATTTGTTGGTGCCGGCAAAGGAAAGATAAATCTCTATAAAGGTCAGAAATTGATCAAACGCCATGTCGATACCGAAAATGCAGTTGAAGAACTCAAAAAATTGATGATGGAGTATGGTGATTGGAAAGCACCGGTTTGAGAAAAGGAGAGGGGGAGAAAAGTAGAAAAGGAGAGGGAGAGAAAAGGAGAGGGAGAGAAAAGGAGAAAAGGAGAGGGGGAGAAAAGTAGAAAATTATAGTCAGATCCCCCATTTCTCAGGGTGCTTTTGCATGTTAACTAACATTCCTAAAATATTTTCATACTCTGAATCAAGAGAATGATGGGCTTCCGCAGAAAGATTTTGGAAGACCGTAAATCTTAATTGAATCACTGAATGCCAATTTATAAACATTCAATTGCCGATCGCTTTTAATTATTTCCATTAGTCAGGTTTTAAAATTATTAAACAATGACTCGCCCTTCTCACATTTCTACCTTCTCTTCTTAAAAGAAGTCGCTCTCATTTTTAGTGGCGTCCATATTATCCTGTTTCATCACCTTCGAGCAATCAAGATCCATATTAAATCCTTCCGGCGCTTCGAACCTGGTTGTCTGTTTGTAACCTATGGTCGGATCGCGATAGATTTTATTCATGAAATAACCATAAACCGGTAATGCCATGTTTGCGCCCTGTCCCATTGAAAGTCCTTCGAAGTGAATGGCGCGTAAATCGCCACCAGTCCAGACACCTGTAACCAACTCTGGCGTAATACCCATAAACCATCCATCCGATTGATTTTGAGTAGTTCCTGTTTTCCCGGCAATGTCAGCCGTTAGTCCGCCATAAATCAAACCAGCACGGCGCAACCTTGCGCTTGTTCCTTCGTTGACAACACCTTCCATAAGATTGAGCATCAGAAAGGCTGTTTTGGCATCAATGGCATCGTGGTGCTCAGGAGAGAAACGCGAAAGAATAATACCGTTTTTATCCTCAATTCGGGTAACAAAGATTGGCTTTGTATATACGCCATTATTGGCATACGTACCATAGGCCGCAACCATCTCGTAGATACTAACATCCGATGTTCCCAGGAACATCGACGGTACTGCATCGATCGGACTTGTGATTCCAAGTTTTCGCATCATATTGGCCATCGACTCTGGATTAAACTGCTTCATCACCCATCCGGAAACCTGATTGACAGAATTGGCAAGACCCCATTTTAAGGTAACCATTCGACCGTCGAGTTCGGTATGTCCAGCGTTTTTTGCGGTCCAGGTACGGCCGTCGGACAAGTAAAAAGTCTGTTCAGCATTCGGAACCAGTGTACATGGTGAATAGCCGTTTTGCATGGCCAACGTGTAAAGGAATGGTTTTACTGTCGAGCCGACCTGCCTTTTCCCTAACTTTACCATGTCGTACATGAAATATTTATAGTTTGGTCCACCAACCCAGGCTTTTACATGGCCGGTTTTTGTTTCCATGGTCATCATTGCCGACCGAAGGAATCCAAGCGTATATTTTACCGAGTCGAGCGGCGTCATCGTGGTATCAATCTCTCCGCGCCAGCTGAATACTGTCATCTCGGCTGGTTTACTGAACTCTTTTGTGATCTCATTCTGATTCATTCCCTGATTGCGGAGTTGCCGGTATCGCTCGCTTTGTTTGATTGAAAAATTGAGCAGGTTATTTGCCTCTTCGTCCGTCATGGAATTCGGGAATGGCGGATTCCGTAATATCTTGATTCTTTTGTCGAAAACTGGTTGTATTTCAAGGCTAAGGTGTTGCTTTACCGCATATTCCGCATAGGTTTGCATTCGCATGTCAATGGTCGAATAGATCTTCAATCCGTCAGAATGAATGTTATAAGGAGTTCCATCTGGTTTTAGGTTTTTATGGCACCATCCATACAAAGGGTTTGTTTCCCATTCGAGAGAATCTTCGTAAAACTGTTGGTTCTGCCATGCTCCATATTTTTCACGATCAGGTTTCTGCGACATCAGTATGGTACGCAGATATTCTGTAAAATAAGTTCCCGGACTTGATTTGAAGTCCTCTTTATGGTAATTTAACTCTAACCCTTTCACCTTCAGTGCGTCGTACTCTGCTTTGGAAATGGCTCCGAATTTTCGGACCTGATTAAGTACAATATTCCTGCGTTGTTTTACAATTTCAGGACGTCGAAGCGGATTGTAAAGCGAAGGATTTTTAGCCATTCCGATCAACATGGCAGCCTGTTCAAGCGTGAGTTTATCGGGTGTAATGCCAAAGTAGATCTGGGAAGCCGATTTTATTCCAACGGCAAGGTTTAAAAAATCGAATTTATTGAGATACATGGTAAGGATCTCTTCCTTTGTGAAATTGCGTTCGAGTTTTACGGCAATTATCCATTCTCTGAATTTCCGGAATGCCAGATCTTTTTTGCTGTCCATCTCTTCGCGGGGAAACAGCATCTTGGCCAATTGCTGGCTGATGGTACTTCCTCCTCCCGAACTCTCATCGTTGGTAAGAATTCCTTTAACAACCCTCAATAACCCCCTGATATCAATTCCTGAATGGTCATAAAAACGCTCATCTTCGGTTGCGATAAGGGCAGTAATTACATTTTGATTGATTTGCTCGTAGGGAACATATGTCCGGTTCTCCTTGTAGAAAAATTTACGCATTACCACACTGTCACTTGAATAAACTTCGGATGCCAGCGATGATTCAATGTTTTCGAGTTCTGTAAGTGTTGGCATAAAACCCAGCTTGCCATTAGCTACCAGGGAAAATAAAATGATAATCAATAGAATACCAGTTCCGAAAATGCTCCAGAATATTTTGATGTATTTATTAAACGGATGATCTTTAACAGTCATAAACGAATTAATTGATATTGATTTCAACCGCATTTTCTTTTTTGTTACCCGATCCATCAAGACAGGTAACCTTAAAATTGTATTTGCCGGGGGAAACTGGTTTTCCTCCAATATCCATTGGTATAATAATATCGGTAAGATTTACTTCCTGCAGTTTGACTCCTGATGTAAAGCTTGTTGATGATTTGGTATAACTCCAATCTACCGGCGCTACAACATTTTTTAAAATTAATCCAGTTGCAATCACTTTGACAATTGCGATCTCGTAACTGGCGAGTTTTTCGTTATCGGAGAAATTTGCCTGAAAAGTAATTGTATTCCCGGGAACGAATGCTTGACCCGCCGTCGGTTTAGTGATTGTAATTGAAGGCAATGTGGTATCTGGAATTATCGGATCAGGTGTTGTCCCTCCTTTTTTACATCCATCAACCACTGTGATCAGTAAGATGATTACAATTAAATGCTTAATCGCAGTTTTCATAGCTCTATTTGAGTATATGTTTAAGTTTTCTTCAATATTTTACCTGAAATTTTTATAATCAAAATGCAAGATTTGTGTCAACGAAGGTTGCTTCTTATCTTTTTCGGAGAGTTGAATCTTGTCGGGTGATAATACCCAGTCAATATTTATTTGTGGATCATCCCATGCTAGGCCTCCATCAGCACCTGGATTATAGTAATTGTCACATTTATAGGAAAACACGGCAGTTTCGCTGAGTACCACAAATCCATGTGCAAATCCACGGGGTATATAAAGCTGACGATGATTTGCTTCTGAAAGGTGCACTGGCACATGCTTTCCGTAGGTTGGGGATCCAATCCTGATGTCAACAGCAATATCCATAACTTCGCCCTGCAAACACTGCACAAGTTTAGCCTGTGTAAAAGGTGGTTTTTGAAAATGGAGTCCACGTAAAACGCCGAAACTTGATTTCGACTGATTGTCCTGAACAAAGGGGATATTGCCCACCGCCTTATCGAAAATATCCTGACGAAACGATTCGAAAAAGTAACCGCGGTGGTCGCCAAACACATCGGGCTCAAAAATTAATACTTCCGGAATATCAGTGGAAATAACTTTCATTTTATGCAATTAATTAACTCATTCATATTAAGCTGATACGTAATCCTATTTTTCGTTTCGCTCTTAGCTCCTGGCTAATTGCTTCTGGCTCTTACTCTGCTGCTAAACGAATCAGGTATTGGCCGTACTGGTTTTTAATCATAGGTTGTGCCAATTCAATCAACTCACTTTTCGAAATCCATTGATTACGATAGGCAATTTCCTCGGGGCATGCCACTTTTAAACCCTGACGGGTTTCTATCGTTTCAATAAAATTGGATGCCTGAATCAGTGAGGCATGCGTGCCTGTATCCAACCATGCAAAACCACGACCCATCGTTGATAGTTTCAATTGTTTGCGGTTCATATATTCCTGGTTTACTGTTGTTATTTCCAGTTCACCACGCGGGGAAGGTTTGATGTTTTTGGCAATTTCGATCACTGAATTCGGATAGAAATAAAGTCCTACAACCGCGAAATTTGATTTAGGAGCAGCCGGTTTTTCTTCCAATGAAAGAACATTTCCCTCCTTGTCGATCTCTGCAACACCATAACGCTCCGGATCGGATACTACATAACCAAATATTACCGCCTTTTTATCTTTGCTTACCATTTCAACCGAGTCATGGAGAATTCCTGAAAATCCGTAACCATAAAAGATATTGTCGCCTAATACAAGACAAATATCATCTGTTCCGATAAATTCTTCACCGAGGATAAAAGCTTGTGCAAGTCCGTCGGGTGATGGCTGTATTTTGTAGGAAATATTAATTCCCCAGTCCTTTCCGGTACCTAACAGACGCTCATACATTGAGATGTCTTCCGGTGTGGAGATCAGTAGAATATCTTTGATTCCTGCGAGCATCAATGTCGATAATGGATAATAAACCATTGGCTTATCATACACCGGCAATAGCTGTTTGGAAACCCCTTTTGTGATCGGGTACAACCGCGTACCGGATCCACCTGCAAGAATTATTCCTTTCATCTGCTTGTATTTATTTTAACTGACTTTATATCTGTTGAATCAAATAGTTCATCTATGAATTACCTGCTCTTAACTGTAATGGAATCGAGATTTTTCTTTTGCTTTGCCATCAGAATATAGATCAAAACCCCAAATAAGGTTCCGATCGCATTTCCGATCATATCATAGTAATCGAACGAACGCCCCATGTGCATCAAATATTGAAAGAACTCCATAGATACACCCCAGCTTATCGAAAAAAGACTGATCAGGTAGTACCAGATTGGTTTATACTCTGCATGCATTGACCAACATGCCAGACCAGTAAGCCCCAGGTACATACAGGTATGTATGATTTTATCGGCTCCCCGGAATAATGGAATATCGGGTAAACCATCTGGTGGGGCCAGAGACA
This sequence comes from Mariniphaga sp., assembly GCA_010906965.1. Classification (GTDB taxonomy): domain Bacteria; phylum Bacteroidota; class Bacteroidia; order Bacteroidales; family Prolixibacteraceae; genus JAAFHB01. The sequence continues at coordinate 32,847 of JAAFHB010000027.1, forward strand.
AAAAGGCAATGAAGGCCAGATATAGCAAACTCATTGTAATTCTGAGCCACTGTGGAACAGACAGAAGGAGGGATATTAATTTATTCAATTTGATCTTGTTTATTCTGTTAATAAAATAATGCGCATCAAAGATACGACAAAGATATTTATCAGATCAGTCTGAAACCCGCTGACCGCATTGATTCGATCCCGTAATATGAATTTCTATCTTCTGATGCTGATCTGAATGGCATTTTTAATCGGATGATCGGCAACAAGTACAAGGTATCCGCCTCCACCTGCACCGGATATTTTCCATCCCAGTGATTCTGATTGGTATTGACTGATCTGCTCAAGAATATAAGGATTAACCATGTGTGGAAACATGGCAATTTGGGCTTCGAATGATTTTTTAAACCAGTTGCCAAATGCTGTTAAATCCTGATCGGCTATGGCTTGCCAGGCACCAGCAGCAGCATCGGCAAGCCGTTTTGCTCCTTCTTCGTTGATAATTGTGTCTGATAGAACATTGTATCCCTGTTCGCGTGGCGAGAGGTTGATAAACCATAAATGTTTTTCAATCCAGGCAAGTGTCGCTTCATCTGTAACTGACGAAATCTTTTCGGGCCAGTAATTTCCTGACGGATAATCAAGCCGGTTAACTCCCGGGTATACGATTCCTATCGAATCCTGAGAACCGCTCACATAGCTGGTTCCCGGAGGATTTTCAACACAGAAAAGCGTCCTGGCCAGTTTCTCCTTATCTCCTTCCGGAATATCGGATTGCCAAAGATCAATCGCTTTCGCGCGCGTGCTACTCGACATGCCCGATCTGTCATTAAACTCAATTTCAGGTTCAATCGAGATCGTGATCACAGGGCCTGGATGGTATTTCGAGACAAATGGCTGATCCAGCCATCC
>JAAFHB010000319.1 GCA_010906965.1 Mariniphaga sp.
TGATTAAATGCATTGGCCTTTATTTTCCCAATTGCTCCGAATACATAATCGAGGTAATCGAGTGTGTGAGAAGCAAGATCGAAAAGAAGACCACCTCCTGAAACCTCCGGTTGAAAGCGCCATGGTACATCATTTTCCTGAAGTTTCTTTCCCAGGGAGCGGTAAAACCGGACGTTCACCATCCGAACTGACCCAATCGCATCCGATTCAACTAATTCCTTTACCTTCAGGAACCCTGGTAACGCCCGCCTGTAATAGGCAACATAAATTGGCATGCCCGTTTCTTCAGATACCTTGAGCATTTCCTGGCACTCGGCATAGGTCCTGGCCATCGGTTTTTCGACGTAAACAGGTTTGCCCGCCCGCATTGCTTTTATTGCATAATTGGAATGAGCAGCAGGTGGAGTGGCCACATAGACCGCATTCACCTCCGGATCATTGATCAACGCATCGGCATCGCTGTACCATTTTGGAACATGATGACGATTGGCATAATCCTCTGCAAGAGCACCATTACGGCGCATTACAGCTACAAGACTTGAGTGTGGTGTCAGCTGAAGCGGCGGACCACTCTTTACTTCCGTGACACTGCCACAGCCTATTATTCCCCATTTTACTTCGTCAATAATCATAGGCGTTAATCTTTAAAGCGTTCACGAACAGCCCATAAACCAATAGCCGGATTGGAGATATAGTAAAACTCTTCTCCATCAGCTGACTTATTCCACCCATCTTTCAGGATTGCAGGATCATATTTCTGAGTCATTTCGCCCAGATTGCCGTATTTAAATCCTACACTTTCAATTTCTTGTTGTGTGAGATTTTCTTTTTCTTGTCCTGGACAATAAGTAATTGAGAAGCGACCTTCGGAAGAGCCATGTATAAGATGAGCAGCTGCGCTGAGGTTGTTTTTCAATTCTTCATTTTCACGAACAGCTTTTAAAGTTTGGGGTGTGCCAAAATAGCCATACTTACGAATCAGTCGGTCAATTTCGGAATCTTCGCCAAACTCTTTGAGTGCAGGAGCGAGGACGATCAATTCTCCGCCATCGGCAATCGCCATTCGGGTGCGGTAAACCGATTTATTCCCGAGCCAGGTTGATTTGAATTCTGTCGGGTCAAGATAAACAACCACCTTTTTCATCGGATGGTCAAGCATTGTAAAGTTTACTTCGAGCGAAAGTGCTGCTGCAGCTTTAAAGACTTCTTTATCATCGCCTACATACAACCCTCGAACCTTTAGTGATCCGTCTTCCTTATCCATCCCTACAACCGTAAGTATATATAGAATAGGAAGATGCTTTGCAAAGTGGTGACTGGCATAGTCAAAAATCTTACGAACAGGAGTTTTCGGACGCCCCATCATCTTCTCCATGCCAAACGCCGCACCGATAAAATGGCTTTTATTGATTCCTTCAGCACCACCAGTCCCTACAAAGACATTCTTGTTGTGGTTGGCCATCCCGACAACTTCGTGGGGAACTACCTGTCCGATTGAAAGAATCAGGTCGAAACCACCTTCAACAAGGAGCTTGTTTACCTGCGCCGGCCATGCAAAGTCAACTGCGTTTCCGGAAACTTCCCGTACATATTCCGCCGGAACCTCACCCAGTGTGACGACGTCATTGCGCCAGTCATGAACCCGGAACAATTCTTTCGGAACATCACCAAACATTTCGGTGATTTGATGTTCTGTCATGGCGGAATGAGTACCCAATGCGGGTAAAATATCGGTCAGTTTGTCACCATAGAAATTCCATACGTAACGCGTTAATTCGCCTGCGCGTGATGGAAAACGTGTAAAATCGGGGGGAATCGCCAGTATTTTTTTCTTTTTTCCCAGCAGCGTCAAGGCCGTATATAAACCCTCTCTCAAATCATCGTGCGAAAGTGAAGCAGTTGGAGAGCCTGTTTGAAAATAGATCATATTTTTAAGATTAAACCTGGCTTTTGTAAATTCAAATGCCAAGCTGGTTATTTCCTAAAAGTAAATAATTTAAGCATATCTTTTATCAGATGGAAACTACCTGATTGCTTTATCGTTTCACCCTTGCATTGCCTTTCCATATGCTCCAGACCATCTCCTCGTCGGCAGGCTGGGCATAATCGGTCAGGAAAGTCGTTGCGAGAGCGCCTGTTGCCCATCCAAACTGAGGCCATTTTTCGGGTTCCCATCCTTTGAGTATTCCATACAACAATCCACCAACGAAACCATCGCCACCTCCAATACGGTCTAAAACAGTAATTTTCCGTGGTTCAATGACCTGCCAGTTATCTCCTTCGAGCATAATGGCACCCCATAAATGTTCGTTTGAACTTAATACCTGACGAAGAGTGGTTGCAAATACTGATGCATTTGGAAATGCAGCCTTTACTCGTCCGATCATCCCTTTGAAGCCATTGATCTCTGATTCAATTCCTTTGCCTCCAGCTTCAGGACCTTCAATGCCAAGACAAAGCTGGAAATCTTCTTCATTTCCAATTAATATATCTGATAAAGAAGCTATTTCAGCAAATATTTCGCTTAACTCTTTTTCACGACCCTTCCAAAACGAAGCGCGGTAATTGAGATCGAAGGCAATACGTGTGCCATATTTCTTTGCAAACCTGGCAATTTGAAGGCAAAAATTGCTGGTCTCGGGAGATAAGGCTGCGATTAATCCTGAAAGATGGACAATTTGAACACCTTCCTGACCAAAGATTCTTTCAAGATCAAAATCTTTGACATTCAATGTCCTTCCTACTTCACCGGCACGGTCATTCTGGACGCGTGGACCACGCGTTCCGAAACCGCTGTCGGCAATGTTGAACTGGTGACGGTAACCCCATGGATCTCCTTGAGGAACTTCAGGTCCTTCGAAAGTCATGCTCCGGCTTTTCAGATTGTTCTTAATGAACTGTGCGATCGGACTGTCTTTTACAAAGGTGGTAAGCACTTTTACCGGAAGTCCAAGGTAAGACGAAATGCTTGCCACGTTCGTTTCAGCGCTCGAAGCGTACATCTGAAATAAATCACTGCTATGTACTGGTTGGCCGTTTGCAGGTGTAATTCTGACACCCATGCTTGTCGGAACGAGCAACGACCATGTAAAATCTTTTTTTAATTGAAGGCTCATATGGTATCTATTTTTAAAATTTTGATCACTGTAAATTATTAAACTCCGCTATAGGCATTGAAACCTCCGTCTACCGGAATCACAATACCAGTTACAAAGGAAGAAAGATCAGAAAGAAGGTATAAAGCAGCGCCTTGCAGATCATCCGGATCACCGAATTTTCCCATTGGCGTGTTGGATACGATTTTATTTCCGCGTGCTGAATAACCACCGGTTTTTTCATCAAGAACAAGGAAACGGTTCTGATTGGTAATGAAAAATCCTGGAGCAACAGCATTTACCCTGATTCCGACTTTCGCAAGATGAACTGCAAGCCATTCCGTAAAGTTATTGACCGAAGCTTTGGCCGCAGAGTAAGCTGGAATCTTTGTTAATGGGTGGTACGAATTCATCGATGAAATATTCAGCACAACACCCGACCGCTTTTCGAGCATGTCTTTGGTGAAAACCATACTTGGAAGAACAGTTCCTTTGAAATTCAGTGCAAATACCTTGTCGAAACCTTCCATCTGAAGTCCGTAAAAAGTTTTGTCAAGATTATCCAGATCAGTTTCTTCGATTTGTTCAACCTGAGTTGTAGCCTGTGGCGAATTACCACCGGCACCATTTATCAGCAGATCAATCGGACCAAGCTTTTCATTGATTACTAATTTTGCGCTTTCGAGTGAGGCTTTATCAAGCACATTGGCTTTAACACCAATGATTTCTGCATTGAATTCATTGGCAAGTTCTGCTGCCACCTTTTGGGCAAGCTCTTCATTGATGTCGACTATGGCAACTTTGGTTCCAACCGAAGCAAGGGCTCTGATGATCGAGACACCAATTACACCAGCTCCTCCGGTGATTACACATACTTTCCCGTTAAGGTCGTCAAATGATATTTTCTTCATTTCTTAAATATTTGTATTTGATTGATTATAAAATCATTTAGTTTTAAATTATATCGAAGAGTAATATTCAAAATTCTCTTTGGTGATGATATCGATCGAAGTATAATTGGCATTCTTTACCTTTTCTTTTCTTACAATTTGATCGAACAACAAATTGGTGGCTACATATCCCTGCGATTCAGGTTTTTGATTAAGCAGGAAGTCAATTTTACTGTGAAGCAGCAAATAGATGTTTTTGAGAATTAAATCGTAACCGATAATTTTGGGACGATCATTAAACTGGTCAAAAAAACCTGCTACGAGGTGTACTTTCGAATTGGTAACAAATACTGCATCAATTGATTTATTTTCAAGAATGCAATTGCTAAGTTTATTGGATATTTCGATCTCATTATAGGGAACCTCAATTTTAATAATCCGGTGCGATTTGTTTTTTACCGTTTCGAAGTAATCGAGGAAACCTTTCTCTCGTTTTAATAAAAGATCGGCATTTTGAAGATCTTTCGTGATATGGATCAACAGAATGTTACTTTGAGGGGCTATTCCGTAATCAATGAGTTTAGCCGCTAAATAGCCGCTTTGCACCGAATCCTGAACAATAAAACTGATCGGATTGGCCTCTTTCAGGTTCGAATCGATGAATACATATGGTATCGCGCGTTGATCCAATTCCTGCGTGAATTTTAAGGATTCCCGTTTTGCCCAGGGAGCAATCAGTATTCCATCAGGAGATAATTCAAGTATTTTTCCGGCCTCTTTCGTAAAGGTTTCAGGATCTTCCATTTTAAAATAGAATTTATGAAGTCTTACGCCATACTGATAAATTTGGCTGATTGCTTTATCGATTCCTTCTTGTGGTTTCGACCAAAAAGCGTCTTTATCGGGTGCCCAGGGAGTCAATGACGCAAAAGTGGTCACCTTTTTAGAAGCCAGCGAACTTGCCAGAATATTTGGATGATAATCGAAATC
>JAAFHB010000320.1 GCA_010906965.1 Mariniphaga sp.
AAAGCCCTGGATGTGGCTACTGGTGTAGTGGTAACCGCTGCACCAGTTATAGCCGTGATCGCCATTATCAGGACTTAGTTGCACCATTCCAAACGGCACAAGCGCACCCGGAAAGGTATGTCCATCTTCGTCGGTTCCGATAAATGGGTTCACATAATCGGTCAATCGTTCTGTAGGAGTTTGCTTGCATGCGACTATTGACAGGATAGCCAAAAGGATCAGTAAAAAGTGAAGTTGTTTCTGTGGTTTCATTTAGATATGGATTCGGAATATTTTTGACTAATCGATGGTGGTGCATCTTCGGGCTTATTTCCCCATTTTTTATTCGGCTCCGGTCCCATTTCGAAAAGAAGGTTTCCACCATCTGTAATTTCCTTTTGCGAAATCCAGGTTCTATTGATTGATTTTCCGTTCAGGCTTGCCGATTGGATGTATTTATTCTTTTGGGAGTTATTATTTGCCTGAATTATAAATGTTTTGCCTTTGCCAGCATCAATCGTTACTTTTCCGAACAGGGGACTTCCGATGGCGTAATACGGACTTCCGGGTGTAACTGGGTAAAAGCCCATTGAACTAAGAACATACCACGACGAAAGCGATCCCATATCCTCATTTCCGCACAAACCACCGGGGCCGCTCCGGTAAAGTTCTTCGGTTACCTGCCGCGCCCTGAACTGGGTTTTCCATGGTTCACCCGCAAAATTATACAGGTAAGCCACATGATGCGAGGGTTGATTGCCATGCACATACTGCCCGATCGTACCCACCACGCCCACGTATTTCGGAGGAGTGATATTGGGACTCATCTCAAAGAAAGTGTCCAATTTTGCGGTAAATGCCTTATTACCGCCAAACAAATTAATCAATCCCTGTACGTCGTGTTGAACTGACCAGATGTATTGCCAGGCATTCGATTCGGTATAGTGACGGTTCGGACGTTTACCAACCAACAGCGGATCGAAATATTTGTAATACGAATGCTCCCCCACTTTCACAATATCCTGTTCACGCCCGTTCAAAGCCTCCAACCACGAACCATCCGTCATCTTTGGGCGCATGAACCGGGTTTGGGGATCCCACAAATTCTGGTAATTGTGTGCTCTTTTCATAAACAACAGGTAATCTTCTTTCCTGCCCAGTTCTTTGGCAAGTTGGGCAATGCACCAATCGTCGTACGCCAGCTCCAACGTATTTGGAACCGACTCAGTTACTTTATCTACCGGTGTGTATCCCAATTCAAGATAAAATTGAAGGCCCGATCTTCCGGCAGTATGCGGAACAGGAAGTTTCGGCTCTTCCATTGCTTTTTTACGCATCTCATCGTACAGAAAATTCACGGCAAAATCCCTATACCCTTTCATATAAGCGTCCACAATAATAGGGATCAGATGATCCCCAACCATTGTTTCACCATAAACATTCAAAAAATGTTGTGCCGGCAGCCAGCCGTAATCCTTTGTCTTGGCAACAATTGACTTGATAAAATCATTCACATGTTCCGGCGCGGTGATGGTTAGAAGCGGATGCTGCGAGCGGTAAGTATCCCAGCAGGAGAATGATCCATAAAAATCGAATCCCTTTGCTTCATGCACCTTTTTGTCCGATCCCATGTATTTTCCATCCACATCCTGAGAGATATACTGGGCTAAAAAAGAATGGTACATTGCCGTATAAAAAATCTCTTTTTGGTCATCGGAGGCACCTTCGATTTTAATCCTTGACAACTCTTTTTCCCAAACCTGGCGCGACTCATTCCTGATCCTGTCAAAGTCCCAATCTGGAATTTCGGTTTTGAGGTTCCTTCTTGCACCTTCAACACTTGTATACGAAATCCCAACTTTCACCAATATCTGTTCCTTTTCCGAAGTGCGGAAAGTGACAAATGCGCCGATATTTTTTCCGGCCTCACCATCTTTATAGGGCCAGATACTTCCTCCCGATTCAGGCGTCTTCAGATCGTTGTCGAACGTTCCGTAATACCTGAAAGGTTTACTGAATTCGGCCACAAAGTAGACTTTACCAAGTCCTGCACTTTTCACCCCTTCAATCCGGTTATTATCCAGAATTGTTAATTCCGATAAATCATTTGATGAATTACTTCCAATCTGATGCCCCAAATCCAGGATAATCCGTGAATTTTCGGATTTCGGAAATGTATAGCGATGAAAACCTGCCCTTTGGGTAGATGTCAGTTCAGCTTTTACATTGTAGTCTTTTAGAATAACGGAATAATAGCCCGGAGTTGCCATTTCGTCTGCATGGTCAAATCGTGAACGATAACCTTCGCCCGGATTTTCGGGAGATCCCGGAACAGTCTGAAGTTTATTTCCAACGGTAGGCATCAGCATCACTTCTCCCCCGTTCATCATTCCTACACCGCTCCAGTGCGTATGGCTGAAGCCCATAATCGTGTTTTCGGAGTAAACATATCCGGCGCAATAGGTCCAGTCTTGCGTATTCATATCGGGACTTAAATGAACCATTGCAAACGGACGCGAAGCTCCCGGGAAAGTATGACCAAAGAAATCTGTTCCGAAAAATGGATTTACATGATCAATCGGGTTGTCAGACTGGGCAAAAGCAGGATATTCAATTCCTGAACCAAAAACAAAACAGGAAACGATTAACCCGACGCAGAGACGCTTCATAATGATCTGTTTTAAGATGATCAAATTTATAAATATGCAGTGGTAAATTCAATATTAAAACCCAGCAATTTTATTTTATTCAACTAAGATCAAACTATTTTCTAACCGAAAACGAGTCAATCAATTTACCTTCAAAGTTCACTGATTGATAGTTCAGTTCGTTTCCCCTAATGGACATATACTGAAAAAGGTGGCCATCGGTATTCCGGACTTCAGCATACGGTTCATCGGTAATCGGATGAGGATCTGTCGGAATAGCAACGGAGATCACATAGGCTGTTCCATCCTTGTACGAAGAAACAACCTTTCCGCCTTTCATTGGCTTTGAGCGCATGTAATAATGAATATGCCCTCCCATTACCATGTCAACGTGGTACTTATCGAACAGAGGAACCCATGCCTTTTGAATGTTAAAATAGGGTTCTTCCCAGTTGTAAGGCGGGAAATGAAACATCGCAAATTTCCAGGTTGCTTTTGATTTGGCGAGCTGTTCTTCAATCCATGGTGTTTGAACGTCCATTGGAGAGGTGGCGTCAATCATCAAAAACAGGGCGTTTTTATAGGTAAAAGCATAAGTTTGTTCCTTTTCGACGCCATCGGGACCATTCATTGGATAGCTAAACTCTTCACGGTAGATCCTTGCTCCTAGTCCCAGCCGGTTGTCGTGGTTTCCAGGAACAGACATCAGCGGTTTCCGGCATACGACATCTTTTGAATAAGCCAGAAAATCGTCCCACTGATTCCGGTACAGTCCATTGCTCACTAAATCGCCGGCAATGGAATAAAAGGCAACCTCGGGATGCGTTTTTTCAGCTACATTAAATAACTCTCCGAATCTGGGGGAATAATGGGTATCGCCAAACCAGATAAATGAAAACTGATCATCAGCAGCCGCAGTCGAAAAAGTAGGATTCCCGGACCAGTCCGATTGCGGATCAACCTGGTACTCGTAGGTAGTTCCAGGTTTTAAATCCCGAAGTTTCGTTGTAAAATGATTGATATACCTGTCGTTCATCAAAACGCGATCTTCCATTCGGATTCTGGAGGCCGCTACTGATAATTCTTCCGGATTACCTTTCACGCGGTATTTCACCATTCCTTCGGCAACAGTTGTGTCGGTACGCCATTGAATGTCGATACCGGTTGAAGGGTTGGAACTCCATGTTAACATTACCTGATCGGGTGTTTTTGAGGAAGGATAATTCGTTGTTCTGAAAGCGCCAATCAGGTGCGTTTCGACGCCGCGACCCCGGATTGTTGTTAACAGTTTTTGTCCTTTCAATGCTTCGGGTACATTTGTTAAAACCAGCTCATCCCAATCGTGATACGTAAATGCGCTGTCTTTCAATACTCCAATAAATTGATTCTCAGGGAAAAAATTACTTAGTTCAAGTTTGTCATTTTTGTTCTGAGGCGTCACTGAAACAAAGTAATGCAGCTGATAATCTTCAAAACCATTCACTCCCAGGCCAACATTCCCAGCGCCAAACGATTTTTGCCACACTTCGTAAGTAGTCTGTTCATTTTTCAATATCATATCGGTTTTTTCAAAACCACTTTGGGATAACCAAAAAGGAACTATTTCTTGTTTTGCACTGCGCATCACAGAGACTACTACCGGAACATTTACAGTAAACATCCAGTGTCGGGTTGATAACACCTGTTTTTCCTGATCAGAGAACAAAAACATTACCTGATCATTATCCAGTGCGGATAATTCTTTCCCACTCATTTTCTGATACAAACCTGAAATGGTTTTGTCCATGACATCCTTCACTGATATTTCCTTAGAGGCATCGTTGAAAAAACATCCGGTTGCAAAAAAGAGAAGTAAGAGCCAGAAAAATACTTTTGAGAACAGGCTTGTCATTTTTTTACTTTTTCATTTCCAGTAACGGATCCGCTGATAACACCTAGATAACGCCCCATCCAATAAGGTAATAACCAAATATCGCCGGCACTCTCTTCCCCATTTCCATTGCCTCCTTTTCTGTCAATGTTAAACATATTTCCATTGTGCCGTTGTATAGGCCTTTCATCAGGAGGAAGAACTTCTTTAAGGGTCTGATTTCTGAAATTTGGTGCGATGAACCCAATGTCTTTTCGTTGGCTGTTCATAATATCCCAGTTAATCATATCCATCGGGTGCTCCTGAAGATACCAGATAGCCTCTTTCAGGTCAAATTCATCGCTTACCATTGCAGTGAAAATATTCCAGGCCCCCTCTTTTTCGGGTCGCTCGATCTTCCAGTGATCGATAATGGCCTCTTTATATTTTGCTTTCAGCTCATTATTAAAAGCGTAGCGGTAT
>JAAFHB010000028.1 GCA_010906965.1 Mariniphaga sp.
AGATCAAGGCCAGTAAAATTGAGAAAGTAAAAATTGATTTCATATTAAGCAAAAACCTGACAGCAAAACGCGGAGCAAAGAATATCTATGTAAGAATTCAACGACCGGACCAGATTCTGCTGATGAAGTCTGATAAAGATATTTTCAAATTTGAAGATATGAAAATACCCTATTCAGTGATGCGTGAGGTAGAGTACGAAGGGAATGATATACCTGTTAGTATTTACTGGGATAACTCAAATGAATCACCTCTGATTCCCGGCAAATATACCGTCGATGTTTTTGCCGATGGCAGAAATATTGGAACGACGGTCTTCGAGGTGAAATAAAACCTTTCAACAAATTCCTTTTACATTTTCAGGATGTATCAGCTCTCCGAATTGCAGAAATATCTGAAACGGATCAATGCCGGACATTTACTCGATGTAGCAACAGGCGAGGGCGATTTTCTGTTGTATCTGCTCGAATCGTTCAGTTCGTTTGATTCAGCGACGGGACTCGATATCAATAATGAAAATCTTAAGATCGCCAGAAATAAAATCGGGCGGCAAAAAGTTGACTTTATCCATGGGAACATCCGAAAAATTCCTTTTGAGGATCATTTTTTCGACACAATCACCGTTTCTAATTCTCTACATCACTTCGACAATCCCGTAAAGGCAATTCAAAGCATGTTGCGCGTACTTATTCCCGGAGGTCTGGTCGTTATCAATGAGATGGTCAACGAACATTTAAACCCCGCACAACAGACACATTTCGAATATCATTCTTTGAAGGCAGAAATTGACACTGCAGCGGGTGGGTATCACCATAAAATCTATACCAGGGATGAATTAATGGAGATCATTCGTGAAAGTGCACTTGAACCTGCCCTCTTGATCACTTCTGAAGATCCGCCAATTATTTTTTCGCACGAAAAAATGTGGCAGTTTTTCCATAAACTCGATGATTTTGTGAATAATGCAAGCCATCTTCCTAACGGACTGATATTTGAACAGCGCGCTCAACGAATCAAGGAAATGATTGAGACGTGCGGATTTCAAAAGCCGCCACAGATCGGTATACTTGCTTACAAAGATTAGTCATTCTCATTGCCATTGGTTTAACCTTCCTCCTATTTGAAAAAACCATAATCGATTAAAAACCACTTAATTTCTTTTCAATTATTTTACAATTCTTTAACCTAAAAAATTTGGTGAGTGTTATCAGGAGCCCTATATTTGTTATACATTTTTTTTCATAAGTTTAGGTTTAGTTAGGTTAGTTAGTTTGGTTAGTTTTAGTAAAAGGATGGAACCGCCCGGTTCTGTCCTTTTCAATTTTAATAAAGTCCATGGCCGCTGGATTCGTTTATTTACGGTACTTCGCAACTGAAAACGATTCCAGTTTTTGATACTTCGTGCAGCCAAAAAACACAAATTTTAAATCCAAACAGCACAAAATATGTTTTAAAACACAAATTAATCTTATCTTATTATAATACAGCAATATAATGAGATATAAAGCATTACATACCATAAATATTAGCGTGAATTTTTATGGTTAACCGTAATAATTCACGCTAAAATTTACGGTTGATACTAAATTTTTATATATTTGAAGAAAATTAAAGCATGACAATTTCCAGATATATAGAAAGCCAATGTCTTGAACATCTTTCGACGAGTGGAAAAATAATACTTATTTACGGGCCTCGGCAGACTGGAAAAACAACATTGGTAAAGGAACTCGGAAAAAATTCCGGGCTAAAGTCGTTATATCTTTCGGCTGACCTTACTAAAAACGAAAACCTGTTGATGCAACGCGACCTGAAAACACTTTCGGATTTAACCGAAGGCTACCAGTTGCTGATAATCGATGAAGCACAACGAGTGCCCGATATTGGACTGGTTTTAAAAGTACTTTATGATGAAATGCCTCATTTAAAGGTGATAGCTACAGGCTCGTCATCGTTTGATCTGGCGAATAAAACAGCAGAACCCTTAACTGGCCGCAAGCAGGTATTTCACCTGCTCCCGTTTGCGCTGGGTGAAATCGTACAAGGGTTGAACAACTACGAACTTGACCAGAAAATAGAAGATGTTCTTGTTTATGGGCTATATCCTGAAGTGTTTACAAGCAGTACCAGTCAGAAGCGCAATATACTGGGTGATATCTGCGAATCATACCTGTTTAAGGATGTACTCCAGCTAACCACTGTAAAATACACAGCCAAAATCAGAGATTTGCTACGCTTACTGGCCTTTCAGGTAGGACAACAGGTTTCGGTGAATGAGCTTACGCAAAAATTGTCGTTAAACAGGGAAACGGTCGAACGCTATATCGACTTGCTTGAGAAATCGTTTGTCATTTTCAGGCTTCCGGCTTATAGCCGGAATTTGCGTAATGAAGTCTCAAAAATGGATAAAATATTTTTCTATGACACTGGAATCCGCAATTATCTGATAGACAATTTAAAACCGCTCGATCAACGAATTGATACCGGCAATCTGTGGGAAAATTTCATTGTTGCGGAACGACGAAAACAACTATTTTACCGTCAGAAAAACGTGCAATGCTATTTTTGGCGCACATATACAGGTTCTGAAATCGATTATGTGGAAGAAGGCGAAAACGGATTAAATGGTTTTGAAATTAAAATATCAAAGACAAAAGCCCGGATCCCTAAATTATGGCAAGATGAATACAACGGTGGTTTTCAGTTGATCAACCGTAGCAACTACCTTGATTTACTGATGGAAGGGATGCGATAAGTTACTAATATCGTTAAACGAATGATCCATTCAGGATTTTACACCTGTTTATTGAACAAACTAAAAGGCTGTATTAAAGCGCTGATTTTTCAATCAGAGCCTAATACAGCCTTCCTATATTTAACTCAGGATTTTTTAATACCCTGTGTTCTGAACAAGTTTCGGATTCCGCTGAATTTCGTCATTTGGGAACGGTAACAGAAGGTTGGGTTGAGAATATAAAAACTATCAGTCTATCTCAAATTTTGCTGATCAGCCATCCTGATTTTTACCGGACCGAGTAAACCTGATTCCCGAAGAAAGCTTTCGGCATCGGGACCATTGAATTTATTGATATTTGTTTTGGTTAAACGTTTATCTTTAGGCAACTTGCTGTCTCCAATTAATCTATTGGGCCACATGTTTACAACCTCAACCTCCAATTCGTTGGTTCCTGTCCGGACGAAAGGAGTGATATCGAACTGAAAAGGAGCACTCCACATGACCTGCAATTGCTGCCCATTGATTTTCACGGAAGCCATCTCCTGCACATTGCCCAGATCGAGCATCAGCAATTTTCCGCTGATATCTTTCGCAGTCAGTGAAAACGACTTCAAATAAGTGGCTGTTCCTGAATAGTATTTGATACCAGGCTCATCAAATTTGATCCATGATTTCAATTCATTGATCTCCACTTTTTCAGGCGCACCCCATTTCAGATCAAAGTGCAGCACCCATTTCCCTGAAAGGATTATTTCGGCCGGAGATTTCTCTGCCTGAACTACTTCCGTTTTACCATCCGACCAGGTTAACGTGTATTTTCCCTGCTCATTAATGGTTGCAACTTTCTTTTCACCTTGATTATACAGATCGATTAACACCGATTCCTTTGTTTCATATTGATTGCCAGGGAACCAGTTTCTCCCGTCTTTCTGAATTGCTGTAACATGGTTCTGAGCCGGTGCATCTTTGAAAACCACAAATACTGAACCTTCAGGTTCGAGATGAAGCGAAACGACGGTTTGTCCGTTTTCTTCGCTGTAAGTAAGTATCTCCTTCATTTCACCTGTTTTTGGATCCCAGAGTTGCGGAATCATTCCACTTACCCTAAACGAACATTCAACCTGTTCGTACCTGTCGGGCAAATTGGTCAGGTACCTGAATTCGAAATCGTTGATCCCCTTGCGCGCAAACCGGTTGGCAACGAAATAAATTTCTTCTGTCTTTGTAGAACGATGAATGTAATCGAGCGCTGTCTTTTCCTGATTGCTTTTGAATCCAAAATCGGGTCTGACATTCATTGCGGCCAAAACATCGTTGATATTCTGTCCCCAAATGACACGCCCTTTGCCTACATTATTCTCGGTTATATTTTTCCCATCTATTTTGCCCCAAAGGCGGTCTGCGATCGCTTTTAATTCCCGGTCACTCTCCGGAAATCCTGTCAATCCGGTTACTTCTTCCGGACGAGGAGAAATAACGGTCATCCCGGCATTCACAAGCAGTTCAACCTTTTTCAGCACATTCAGATCGATTGCTTTTTCGGGCGTAAGCATCAGCAAACGATAACTCATTCCATCTGGCAAAACTATTTTTTTGCCGTCAAATGATACCCTGTTCAGGATGACATCTTTGGAACATTTATCCCAATCGTAACCAAAGTTCAATTCCGGAAAGTCTTCTTTCAGAAATACGAAATTAGGGACATCGTCACCATAATAATAAAGTACATCTGCAACAAA
Organism: Mariniphaga sp.; assembly: GCA_010906965.1. Lineage (GTDB taxonomy): Bacteria > Bacteroidota > Bacteroidia > Bacteroidales > Prolixibacteraceae > JAAFHB01. The sequence goes on from JAAFHB010000028.1 coordinate 4,475, forward strand.
CAGACCCTGCTGAAGCATATAAGAACCCCGATTGAGATAGCTGATAAAATCCTTCGATTGTTTCCACCAGGTGACATTCGGATTCAGATGTGTACCAGCGAAATACTCGTTTCCAGGCAACCCGAATTCTTTGGGTGACGAAGTAAATGTATGCCATACTATCCGGTTGACGCCTGAGCAAAAAACACGGTCGATATTCCCTTTCAGGTCTTTGGGTGACCGCTCCCACTGCGGACCAATACTGGTCGGTCCTTCGGCTGCCACAAATCGTTTGCCGTTGGTATGAGCAACGCTTGCACTTTGCCGGACCGAAAGGCGCTCATCGTCTTTAACACGGTGCGTGTTGGCCACTGCCCAAAATTCACCTTGTGGAAAATCACTTATCCCCATTACCTTCAGTGCATCCACCGGCGCCGAATGCGGTCCGCCCGATTCGGGATGAATACCCATTCCATACTTATGTGCCAGGTTGTAAAATAGTTGATAATGGTATTCGGCGACACAGTCGCCCACTGTTTTGCGAAAATCGTGCAAAAAACGATTGGTCTGATCACGGTTTTCAACAATCCGACCGGCTAAAGCGGGCATGTATTTTTGAAGATCGTACCCCCTGAACTTCAGGAACTCTTCAGGAAAACGATCGGTCCAACTTACGAGGTCCATCTCCCAGCTGTCGGTTTGCAGGAATCTGACACTTTTGCCAACTGACTGTGCCGTTTCTATCAGCGGAATAATGACTGTATTGCTGAAAAGTTCGAATGCTTTGGGGCTCAGATGATCAACCGAGAGACCTTCCCAACCATCGCTACTGGTTGAAGTGCGGGCGCCGGTACAGGTATATCCGTAACGGATGATCGTCCAGTTTCCTTTAGGAGCATTCCATTCCAGTTTTCCATTTTTAAAACTTCCCGTAAGGTCAATGATTTCGTCTTTTTTGACTGCCTGTTCGGTGCCCTCTCCGGGATAATCATCTCTGAGGTCATTGAGTGGATAAACACCCTTCCAACCAATTTTTTCGTTAAATGATTTTTTCTTCCAGTTCTTAATAACTTCATTTTCAACAAGTGCTCCTACCTTTTTAGGAATTGCCTGCACAATTATATCCTCGTACATCAATTTCTTTTCGGGCTGCGGCAATTCCATACTGATCGCCTTTCCACCAGTAACATCGACTTCTGACCAAACAATTTTCTTCATTGCAAATTCGGGCGTGATCGATGGTGCGCCAGGATTCCATCCGCTCTGAGCATTTACACTTAATTCAATACCAATGCGATCGGCCTCTTTTACGGCATGTTTATAAAGCTCCATCCATTCGGCGCTCATAAAAACCGGTCCGGCAGTAGTTTTTAAGGCCACCTGGTAGTTTGAACTTCCTGCATCAACCAACGAAGCTCCTCCGTAACCTTTATCCTTCATTTCCTCAAGATCGCGCGTAATTGATTCTTTGGTTGCCATGCTGTTGAGCCACCACCAATAACAGCGCAGACGTGATTCTGAAGGAGGATTTGCAAAACCAGACTTAAGTTGAGAATAGTTAACCGTCGGATCGGTCAGGATTGTATTTTTTGGTTGTCCCTGCAAAACGAGACTTACCAGCAAAACAAAACCCAATAAGTTATTTTTCAGCATGTTAATATTGTATTTAAATTCATCAAACGTACGATTTATTTAAGCCGTCTAAAAAGCGGATTCCGGTTATTTGGTTACCTCGAAGACATTACTGCCGGAGCCAATTCCTTCTACAACTACATAGTTCCCTGTCTTACGAAACGAAACCGCAGATCCATTCTGAGTCACCTTTTGTGATTTCGACCAGAATGGAAGGTAAACATCCGAAGTAGTATTGGCCGGAATCGTAATATTCAGTTTAAAAGACTGATTAGGTTTATTTTGAAACGACACAAATACATCGCCCCGAATGGTCGGGTATTTGATTTCAGCATGCTCAAGTGAAGCAGGTTGTGGTTTGATGCGTATTTTCCGGAAGCCGGGTTCGAGCGGTTCAATGCCCATCAATTTACGTGGAATGATATTAGCAGGAACAGCGCCCCAGGCATGGTTCCAATCCTGGTTTGGCTTGTATTTATTGTCCCATGCTTCGAGCGAAATAGTCGAACCAACCCGGATCATGTTGTACCAGCTACGGTCAGAAGTTGATGTAAGTAAAGCCAATCCATAATCCGCGTTATTGCTGTCATAAACAGCATCAAGCAGAAACTGCGAGCCATAAACGCTGCAAGCCATTCCGCGTGACTGAACAAATTGACTGATTTTTTCTGTATGTTTCTCAGGCGATAGTCCAAATGCAAGGGGAAACATATTGCCATGTAATGAAGCATGATCCGTTCCAATTCCATCCAAATAAACACCACGTTTTTTATCCAGCAGCTTTTCATTAAAAGAGGTCTTCAGTTTTTGCGCTTGTGCAACAAACAGTTTTTCATCAACTGATTCACCTAATACTAAAGCAATTTTACCCATCAACTCCAATGCCCTGAAATGGTAAGCATTTACAACCGAGTTTACATTTTGAAATACAAATCCATCGGTTTCCCCAGGTTCATTCTTTCCCAGACCTAAGATACCGGTTTGCGGCCAATCCACAATGTCTTTCAGGGTTCCATTGAAATGGATGGATTTTAAAACTTCAGGAGTCACTTTGCCCGTTCTGGTGCTAATAAAACCCGAATTGTCAGCCAATGATAAAAGCGTTTTCGCTTTCAGATCGGTATAAAAATGTTCGAGCGATAATTTATTGCCGGTGTAGAGGTAATCGTTCCATGCCATCAGCACTGATTGTAAAATCCACTCTATTGGCCAGGTTGGCCGGCGAATGAGGTATTCCTGCGAATAACGTGCCATGCTGTATTCGCGTGCAACACCGTAATGTCCAAGCTGATTGATGTAAGCATCGGCTTCATATGGAATGCGCTCGCGATCGCCATCGACATAAACACCGGTAAATGAGGTGGCTTTAATTGAATATTTGCACAATTCCCAAACCTGATTGAGTACTGTATCCGAACTTGAAAAATAGGAATCTGTCTCATCGAACGGATAAAATACCGTTTCCTGAACGATTTGAGTTTCACCAAGAGTTCCTTCATATCCTTCCAGTTCGCAGTACCTGAAAGGGGTTATTTCTCCAATATAATCAGGCATCAGAATGGCTTGCGGTCCGGTATTCCGTTTATCCTTTGAAATAACAATCGTGTAAGTATTCCAGCCACGAAGTAATACAAGCTTGTAAACCGAATATCGGATCGTGCCACCGGGATTTCTGTTAATTCTTCCGGCTTTTTGCGCTTCACCCAGGTGAATGAGAATAGTGTCATGTTCTGCTTTTCCCATTAATGTCAGGCGAATACGGCCGAAAGCAGCTTTCCCGAAATCGATGAATGACAAAGCCGGGGAAATGGTTTTTATTGTAAGCGGCGAAATATCCTGCTTTTGTAATGGATACCGGGCAGTTGCATAATCGACCAATATCGCCGCAGTTTTAAATTGCGAAACGATCGAAAATGGTGATGCTGCACCATGATTGTCCCAGGTCTTCACTTTCCAAAAGTAAGCAGAACCGGCTTTAAGTATTTTTCCGGAATAGATAATATTGACCGACTGATCGGTAATGGTCTTCCCTGAATCCCAGCAATCGCCAAGATCATTCCTGATGTTTTCGAGGCTCGAGGCCACTAATACCTGGTAAGCAGTTTGCAGTGTATTATTTTGACTTGAATTGACGATCCAACCGAAAAAAGGCTGCTTTTGAGCCATCTCAGGAAACTGAAAATTTTCAGAAAGCGCATTTGCCTGGTATAATGAAGTATTTACAGGATAACCATTCAAAGAAACCTGTCCGGCATGCGCCAAAAAATTAATGGTAAGGCCGGAAGGCTGATCTTTTTCAGGAGTGGCGCTTTGAGCCCTAAAATTCCATCCACAGAAAAAAAGAAGTAAAAGCATTCCAAGACTAATTTCACGCATTGATCTTAAAAATTGGTTCATAAACAGTTGGTAACTGATGGTTAAAATACACTTTTTGAAAAACCTGATCTATTTTAAGGAGGGAAATGGTGCCCCTTTTGCAAAAACAGGGACAGCCTTCATTAAAGATGTCCCTGTTTAAAAGTCAAAAATAATATTTATTTATCGTGTCCAACCTGGATTTTGTTCCAGCTTTTGATCCTTATTGGTATCAATCACCGTTTGCGGAATCGGCCACAAGTTGTAATTAAAAGTTAAGGTTGCAGCTGCCTCAGGCCAGTATGCATACTTTTTGATTCGGTCAACCGCAATTGTTCCGCCCATTCGCAACAAAGTGTTCCAGCGACACTCTTCGTAAACAAGCTCACGTGTACGTTCGTCAAGAATTGTGTTGAAGTTATCATCCATATCACCGGCAGTTACCAGATAAGTGCATTGAGCACGGGTGCGAAGCAGATTGATATCAGCTGCTGCACCAGCTTTGTCGCCGCTACGTTGTTTGGCTTCTGCACGAAGGAGGATTGTTTCAGGTAGCCGGATAAAATAATCGTCGCGGAACAAATTACTCCGGTTTTCGCCATCGGCTAATCCAGTATAGCTATCAGTAGCAATCTTGCAGGAAATCGGAAAGCAAAGACTTTTGTTGTTAGCATTGGTTGTCGCATCCGTACTTCCATTGTACATTTCACTCCATGGAACATCCTTTTTGAAATAAGCTGATGTAGCAACATTACCTTTAAATCTTCTTCGGTATACAGCATCAGAGTTCCGCATATCAGCACCCCATTTATCAGCGTAGATTGCATCCCTTGTATAAACCGTTGGCATGATTTGTACAATACCGCGCCCTCCAACATCTTCAAGAGTTCCTGTAAGATGGTTCTTTACGCCGTCTCTAAAATCAGCACCATAGGTTCTGGAATACGGCAATTTTGAACTTTTATCTTCCGCTTTATAGGCCGCATAATCAACCTGCATAGCCCAGATGCACTCTGTATTTCCATCCTGAAAGTTGACATTACCTTCCTGAAACATGTCCCAGTAATAATTGGTATTCTGTTTTAAGGTATCAACCGGGGTGGCTGTATTACCAGCCTGATATACAGGAAATGAAATTGTGGATAAACTCTTTCGGGTACCAAACCTCGACTTGATTAATGAATAAGTTCCCCCATCAATAACCTTACTTGCAAAAGTGATTGATTTTGTGAATGCTGCAGTAGCCTCACCCGCTTTACCATCAACTCCCAGTTGAGTTCCCATTGCAAGATAGAGTTCACTAAGGTTATGCTGACACGCACCCTTGACAAGACGGCCTCCGATCGTACTCTTTTCAGGAAGATCAGCTTCAATTGCTTCAAGTTCAGTAATTGCAAACTGATAGGTTTCAATCCTTGTTGCACGTTTATAATCATACTTTGGGGTTGTAGAGATATCGGTAACGATTGGCACACCTCCAAAGAGTTCAGCCAGACTACGATAAGCAAAAGCACGGAAAAATCTCGCCTGAGCAACAGCGTAAGCTTTCTCGGCTGGCGACGACCATGCAATCTGAGGCAATTCAGCTGCATACAGTGCAAGGTTGGCGCGCGAAATCACATAATACCAGGTAGTATAATTTTCGTAGAAGTTCGAATGGTCAGGATTGATTAAACCATAGTTGTTAAAGGTACTTCCTTTACGGATACTGGCCACATCAAACATATCGGTTCCATTACCCCTGAACACAAAGATCCATCCGGCTTCATTCGGATTCGCCCATAAATCCCGTAAATGGGAGTAGATTGAAACCAGCACCTGATCAACCTGAGCTGAAGTCGAGAAAGCATTATCAACGGTGTAAAATGTAGACGGTTGTTCTTTTAGAAAAGCATCGTCTTTACAGCTAAATAAACTGACAGACAACAGCAGAATCCAAATTCCAGCTATATATTTTATCTTTTTCATATCTATGTCGTTTTAAATATTGATTAGAAACTAATATTGGCACCAATCGAATAAGTTGAAGGGACCGGGAAGGTATTTGCACGAACCGGAGTTCCCATTTCAGGATCTCCGCCAAACCAGTTTGTCTTAGTTGCAAGGTTCTTGGCGCTTATAAAGACTTTCAATGAATTAATGTTTGCTGCTTTAATCCAAGGCTGACGAAATGTATATGCCAATGATACGTCCTGCACCCTCACAAATCCGCGTGACTGAAGTGCCTGATAGCGTCCATCACCCGTAAAATACGCTGAAGGATAAACATTGCTGTTGTTTTCAGGTGTCCAGTAAGGTTTCGAGGTCATATTGTCATTGAAACGCCCTGTTCCTGAAGTCATATAGGCAGCTGTGTTACTCTTCAGAAAGTAATTATTTCCTCCAAATGTTCCGGTAACCATCGCATAGAATTCGAAATTTTTGTAGCTGACAGTGTTACTCATATTTAATTTGAAGTTTTCCATGGTATAACCCAGGATCTTTCTGTCAGCAGAAGTTATTCCGGCAACTCCGTCAAGGTCTTTGTATTTTGGAGCACCTGGAGCAGCACCGGTCAATGCGATGTAATCGACATCTGTTGCCTGAACAATACCATCCTGTTCGAAACCATAAATAGCGCCAAGCGATTTCCCTATAAATAAAGAGTTGGAAATATCGTCATCTTCCTTCCCGTCACCGTTCTTATCTTCACCATAAAGATGTACCAGCTTATTGCTGTTCTTCCAGTATGTAACCGAAGTATTCCATGTCAAATCCTTAGTTTTTACGTTGACCGATCGTATTGTCAATTCAATACCTGAATTATTAACCTGACCCATTGAAGCAAGGATTGTTTTAAATCCTGTCATTACAGGAATATTCCGTGTGAAAATCTGATTCGTAGTTTGCGAACCATAAAGATCAAAATCGACGAAAAGCCGGTTGTTTAACCAGGCTGATTCAAAGCCGGTGTTCCAGGTTTCGGTTGTCTCCCATCCAAGATCTGAGTTTCCCAATGTATTCTGGAACAAGCCATAGTTGATTTTACCCTGTGCATCTGAATATTCATACCGGATACCTCCTGAAGTCCCGTTGGCAATCTTTGACAAAGTTTCATAAGGCCCAATACCCTGGTTACCATTCTGACCCCAAGAAAGTTTTAATTTCAAGCTGTTCAGCGGCTTAAAACTTTTCAGGAACGATTCGTTCGAAATTTTCCATGCTCCGCCAAATGCAGCAAAGTCGGCCCATTTGTTATTAGCGCCAAAAACTGATGCACCATCACGACGATAGGAAGTAGTGAAAAAGTATTTGTCATTAAATGAATAACTTAAACGACCCAAATACCCAATATTGGCACGTTCGTCTATGTTTACATTCACTTTTTGAACGGTTGCCTTCGCAAGACCCCAAATTCCAAGTGTTGTATTTCCGTTGGCAGCAAAATCCGATCCGGTTGAATTAACCTGCTCGTAGCGTCGGTAATCCCTGGTAGCCACCAATGTTGCTTCAATACTTTGTTTTTTGAACGTATTTTTATAATTAAGGATGTTATCAAAGACATAACTAAAAGTCTTATTATTGTCAATATTCCCATTGGCACCCGCCAATAAGCCCACAACAACGGCAGGTGTATATCTAGCCAAACCTTCACCCTCCTTAATAAAGTAGTTTTCGTTTGTAAAGTTTCCGGATTGATTCTGATCGAGGTTCGTCAGCACATTCAACCGGTAATTCAGTCCTTTAACCCATGGACAATCGATTACAGCATAGGCATTCAATCGGAAATTGTTACGCACATCCTTGTTGTCGCGTGTTCCATCCTGAACACCCCACATCGGATTTAGGGAAGATTGCGTATATGGATATTTTTCAAGATTCCCAAGTTCGTCGCGATAATTCACTCCATAAGGAGACATGGTTTGGGCTTCGCCGACATTGGCCGCGAAACCTGAATAATCTCTTCTCGAATAGCTGCCATCTATTCCGATTTTCAGCCAATTGGTAATTGTCGTATTTACTTTACCTAACAAAGAAATCCGGTTGAAATCGTCACCGTTCACAATTCCTTTATTGTTGTTGTAAGATGTAGAAAGGTAGTAATTTACGTTTGTGGTGGCTCCCGATACCGCTATTTGATAGTCCTGAATCACCCCGGTACGCGTAACCTGATCAAGCCAATTGGTTTCAGTTCCTGCAGCCAGATTGGCCAATTCTCCGGTTTTCATCCAGTTGGTCGAACCCTCTGCGTATTTATTACGTGCATTGACGACACTAATCCATTCTGTGCCTTTCATCATCTGAGGCTGACTTTGCCAGGTTTGAACGCCGGCAGAAGTATTAAATGTGATAATAGGTTTACCAATTGCACCTTTCTTAGTAGTGATTGCAATTACGCCATTGGCCGAACGTGAACCATAAGCAGCAGCAGAAACGGCATCTTTCAGAATATCAAAAGTGGCAATATCATTGGGGTTAATATCACCCAAACTTCCAAGATAAATAACACCGTCGAGCACAACCAAAGGGTCGTTAGAACCACTTATTGAATTCTGCCCCCGGATATCCATTGAAGGCTGACCTCCCGCACTATTTGTAGCACCGATACTCAAACCGGCCACATTTCCTTTCAATGACTCGAGTGCATTGAGATTCGGAGCCAATGACACCATTGAATTTTCCATTTTTAACGAACTAACCGAACCAGTATAATCCTGACGTTTAGCGGTTCCATAACCAATGACAATTACCTCATCAATGGCCAGCTTATCTTCTTCCAATAGAACATCAATGGTTTGTTTGCCCTGAACTGCAATTGTCTGGGCCTTCATACCCACGAACGAAAACTGCAATGTTGCATTTTCAGGGATGTTGGTTATTGAATAATTTCCGTCAGTATCTGTGATTGTTCCGTTAGTGGTTCCTGTTACAACAACGGAAACACCGGGAAGTGATGCACCAGTCTGATCAGTTACTTTACCCTTGATTTTACGTTGGGCATCCTGAGGAAGCTTCATATCAATAGGTGAGATCACAATCTGCCTGTCGTAAACTGCATATTTGGCTTCCTTATTTGCGAATAAACGGTCAAGGACAGAATTAATCTGTTCGTTGTTGGCCAGAATATCAACTTTTCGCTCAACATCAATCAGATCGTTGTTGTACAAAAAATAAAATTCACTCGAGCGCTCAATTTCCTTGAGTACTTGTTTTACTGACGTTTGGTTTAATTTTAGTGATACCCGTGCAGTTTGGGAATAGGTACCGGTTGCCAAAAGGTTGAAAGTTGAAAACAGGATCAGTATCAGTGTAATTTTCATAGCAATTAATCCTTTCTTTAATACGGCACATCTGTTGCCGTCCGGAGAATATAATCCGAATTTTTTCATATTTTTGCTTTGTTAAATGTTCGTTAATTATTTTTTTGTGTTGAATAGAAGACATTTAATCTTAACGGGGAGTGCGCCAACACTTTCCCGTTATTTTTTTTTATTTCATTTATACCATAGGCTACGTGTTTAAATTTTATCTTTTTGTTAGTTAAAAATAATCTCCCGTTTCGAATACGAATTATCTGAAAGCCGTTTAGCTTGCTTAATCTGATATCGAATCGGAGATGATTTACTTAGTAGATCAAGCACTTGCTCGATTGGTTCATCCGTAAAGGTAGCCGTAAACCGATACTCATTTAGTTCAGTATTGTTGATTTTAACAGTCACATTGTACCAATTTCCCAACTTATCGGCCACATTTTCAATCGGATCGTCGAAGAAAACCAATTTACCGTCTTTCCAGCCAATAAATTTATCGAGGTCTTCTTCTGTAGATATATTGATTGCTTTATCTTTTGCATTAAACACGGCATGATCCGATGGCTTTAGTTCTGCCAATTGTTTTAAAATCCCTGCAGATTCCGTTTCCAGAATGACTTTTCCATGAACAAGGGTGGTGCTGATCTCTTCTGATTCGGGATAAGCCTGAAGATTGAATGAAGTTCCCAAAACCTTAATATTAAGATCGTTCGTCTTGACAATAAATGGTTTGGAAGGATTTGGTGTAACCTCAAAAAAGGCCTCCCCCACCAGTTCCACTTTTCGGATTTCGCCTGTAAATTGAACAGGAAAAATCAGTTTACTACCCGAATTAAGGTAAACCGTCGTACCGTCGGGAAGTTGAAACTTCGACCGGGTGCCGAATATGGCAGAAACTTCCTGCATCATCGAAGGCTGTTCACTATTGACAAACTTTGGCACAGAGGTGTAGTAATAGATATACGTTGCCGAAAATAATCCTGCCAATATAAATACTGCTGCAACCCTTTGTAAGATGTTGAATATATTCGATTTTCGGGTGAACAACCGATACTTGGTTTTTTTCAGCGCGCTTTCAATATCAATTGGTACTGAATCAGTTTTTTGTTCCGATTCCTTCCAAAGCAGCTGGTAATCTTCAAATATTTTACGGTCAATATGATTCAATTCCAGGTGGCTTTTCAACTCCAGGCGTTCAGATTCTGTAAGTGTGCCACTAAGATATCCAGTCATCAATAAGTGAATGTTCTCCTGCATATTTATTGCCTAAATAATTTGTTTCTTGTAAGGTTTTCACAAACACGGGTAAACTTCCCCGAATTTGCAGACACATTTAATTCATTTTTTATTAAGACGTATTTTCTCTCCTGATACCCTATATCATTTAAGAATCTTTTTCAGAATTTTAATTAAACCGGAATATGTTGTTTACATTGCCTATTAAATTGTAACCTCAAAAAAACGTTCTATTTTTGCAACGATTAAAACTAACACACCGGAAACTTGAAAATAAAGTATGAAAATGAGGGAAATGACCAATTCTTATTTACTCAGATGCAACTGGGGAAAGAGGAATCTTTCGATTTCATTTTCAGAAAGTATTACAAAGTTTTAGTGGTTCAGGCAATACGGTTTGTACACGATCAGGATTCTGCACAAAGCCTTGTGCAGGATTGTTTTATAAGATTTTGGGAAAAAAGGTTTGAGTTATCCGATTTTGGGAATATTTATTCCTATTTGTTTTTTATGGTACGCAACCGGTGTATTGACCATTTGAGGGAGCAGCATCGGAATAATCATTTTCTGATTACCAGTCAGACAGATATTCCGGAGTACATTGCTGAGGAAAAGATTGATGCCAACGATCTCAGTTCCCATTTATGGCAGGAAATTGCCAAACTCCCCGATCGCTGTCGTAAAGCATTCGAATACAGCAGAATCGACGGATTGACTTATCAACAGATTGCCAAAAAAATGGGGATTTCCAACAAGGCAGTTGAAGCACTTGTAAGCAGGGCTTTGAAATCATTACGCGCTAATCTTATTGACTTCCTTGCTATTGTGATACTGTTTTTTAGATAAAAGTCGGAAGGTAGGAGACGGAATTCCGGAGAAGCCGCAAGTCGCCAGATACCAATAACATACCGTTTCCCACGATGATATAGCGTTCATAATTTGTATTCCCTTGCAAAAAAGCTACTTTTGAAGAATCAAAATTATAGTCATGACAAGTTTTACAAAAACGAAATACCATCTTCAATCTCTCTGCTGCGGAGAACGTTTCGAGGACAAAAACTGGGAATTGAATTGCCCAAACAACGACGAACCCAGCCTCATCCGTGCGATCTACGACAACAAACAATTGAAAGTCGATGAATCATTGTCTGGATTGTACAAATTTGCCTCATGGCTTCCAATTTCGAAAACACTGACAGGCTCTGGTGCTCCTGTAACATACAAGAGTACAGGTCTGGCGAATCAATTAGGCTTGACCAACCTTTACGTCACTTTTAACGGTTACTGGCCCGAAAAGGGGGCACTGATGGAAACCGGCACTTTTAAAGAGTGTGAAGCTTATTCTGTTTGTGCCCGTCACAATGCGAATACCAAAGGGGTGATGGTTGTGGCATCGGCAGGAAACACGGCTCGCGCTTTTGCAAAAGTCTGCTCAGACAATAAAATACCCGTATTAATCTGTGTTCCAAAGGATAATTTAAATGCCTTGTGGTTCTCGAAGAAAATCGATCCTTGCGTGAAACTGATTGCTGCAGAATCGGGAGGTGACTATTTTGATGCGATACACTTGTCAAATCTGGCCTGTCATATCGAAGGATTTTATCCCGAAGGGGGCGCTAAAAATGTAGCCCGTCGCGATGGAATGGGAACCACTGTATTATCAGCGGTTACATTTATAGGAAAGATTCCTGATCTCTATTTCCAGGCTATTGGAAGTGGAACAGGAGCCATTGCTGCCTGGGAAGCGAATCTGCGGTTTCTCGAAGACGGACGTTATGGAACAACGAAAATGAAACTCATGTTATCGCAGAATGCCCCGTTCCTTCCGATCAAAGAGGCCTGGGATGCCGATTCGCGGCAGATGCTCCCTATGAATGACGAAGAGGCACGGAAACAGGTAGAAGAGATCGATGCCAAAGTTTTATCGAACAGAAAACCACCATACAGCATCATTGGAGGATTGTTTGACGCGATGAAAGATGCCGGAGGAGAAGTTTTTGCTGTAACGAATCAGGAAGCAGCAGATGCGGCGATAATATTCCTGGAAACAGAAGGGAATGACATAGAACCAGCTGCAGCAGTTGCCGTTGCATCACTCGTTCAGGCAGTAAAAGAGGGTAATATCGATAAAAATGCCACAATCATGCTGAATATCACAGGTGGTGGAATAGAAAAATTCAAACTTGAGAACAAAATAACCTATTTAGAGCCACTATTGGTTTTTCCGCTTAATCCCGAACCGCATTCGGTATTCGAAAAAATTAAACAGCTATTTTGATGCAACCGTTGGATCAGTTTTGATAAGCATCACTATGAACGAATGACGGTTGTACGGTTTTTATGCGCTCCATCGGACAGTATACATAAATCAACCCATATTCCGTTGCTTTTTCTCTTTTGATTGATTAATTCACTCCCGACAAAATACCATATCAATAACTTCGGTTCCCAAAAACCTGAATATCCCTGAATAAAATATTTTTGGCTACCTATTTTAACCTCAATAAAAGATAATATTTTACATTGCAAAACGATTAAAACTATCCCATTAAGGATTAAATCATTTTGCAATTAATGACAATTCCCGATGCCTAAGGTTTAAAACCAAAATAAATGTTATTAAACATGTTTTTAAAACAGGCTATTATATATCTAATTGTTTATTAGTTCATTATAAAAATAGCAATCGATTGCAAATCTTCCTTCCCACCAAATAACAATAATCGATCGTTGGGGCTAATAAAAATACAGTAATTTCACCGTGTGCCTGAACGAAACTAAGGCAAATCATTAATTACTGAATATCAAATACATAAACCGACAATACGATTATGAATGATTACGAATTATTAACGAAAATTAACTAAATGGACATGTATGAAAAATGATGCGATGCAAATCTTTTTTCTAAAGAGACGTTTTCTTCTCTTTGAAATTCTTTTAATAGTTGGGCTTTCCTTTTTATCCCCGCTATGTGCTTCAGCACAACAGAAAACCATTTCAGGTACAGTTATCGGCGACGATAAAGTACCAATTCCGGGTGCCTCAATTGTAATAAAAGGAACAACCATCGGAACAGTTACCGATTATGACGGTAAATTTTCACTGAAGATACCTGTTTCATCCAGAACACTGATATTTAGTTTCGTGGGACTTACATCCAAAGAGATTGAGATTGGTACTACAACTGTTTTTAATGTGGTACTCTCTGAAAGCAGCGTCGGCATCGATGAGGTTGTGGTTGTTGGTTACGGAACCCAGAAGAAGGAGAGTGTGGTTGGTGCAATCACACAGGTAAATAATACTTCACTGATGCGCTCAGGCTCTTCGAATGTTACCAATGCAATTACCGGTAAACTTTCGGGCGTATTAACCATTCAGCAGACGGGTGAACCGGGTGCCAGCAGTTCTGAAATCGTCATCCGCGGTCTTTCGAGCTGGAACGGTTCGGCTCCGTTAGTATTGGTTGATGGTGTTGAACGTGATTTCAATACGTTAGACCCGAACGAAATCAATACGATATCGGTTCTGAAAGATGCTTCGGCCACCGCCGTATTCGGTGCCAAAGGTGCAAACGGGGTTATCATCGTTACTACAAAACGTGGTAAGGTTGGAAAACCACAATTAGACTTCTCGGCCTCTTACGGAATTCAGAAAGCAACCAGGATCCCCGACCATATCAGTTCCCACACAACAATGTCTATGTATAACGTGGGATTAATGAATGGGTCAAAATTCCAGGATTTGCTGCCTCAGTCAGTGCTTGACCAGTATCAGAATCCTTCATCACGTATCAATGCATTACGTTATCCGAACGTCAACTGGTTTGACGAGGTGACCAGGGAATATGCGCCTACAATCAATGCCAACTTTAACGTCAGCGGGGGAACAAATTTCGTAAAATACTTCTGCTCTCTGGGATATTTTAACGAGGGCGATTTCTTTAACGCGAAAAAGGATGGCTTTTACGACCTGAGTTACAAATACAACCGCTTTAACTACCGCACCAATGTCGATTTTCAGTTGACAAAATCGACCACCTTATCCTTCAACCTGGGCGGTGAAACCGGCATCAAAAATTCGCCGAACGACAATCCTTGGAGGAACCTTTATTCTACAGGTCCGGCCCGTTACCCCGCCTATTTTCCGTCATGGGTACTCAATGAGGTTCCCGACACCGATTATCCCGCAGATTCAGGGATACGTCTTGCCGCAAATTTCGGGGAGTATACAGGTAACCCCTATACCAGTCTGAATACAGGACAGTTTAACCAGAATCTTGATACCAAACTGTTTACCGACGTAATACTGGACCAAAAACTGGATTTCATTACCAAAGGATTATCCTTCGGAGGGAAAGTCGCTTTAAGTACCTATTATGTGAACAGAATACTTACAGCCTCGCAAACTTTTCCCGAATACCAGCTTAACTACGGCGATATCGGGAAAGCGGGCGTAAATCCGTGGAACAGGATCACAGCAGCCGGTAATGAATATTATAAAATGTCACCGCTCGACATCAATGTGGGTGGCTTGCAGGGTGGCTATTACCGTGACCTTCATTATGAATTCGGATTTAATTATTCCAATACATTCGGCAAGCACTCTGTTAGCGGACTTGCATTGATGACCCGTGATCAGAAGAACAAGGAAACTCAGTTTGCCTATTATAACGAAGGACTTGTCGGCAGGGCAACCTACGATTTCTCTCACAAATACTTGTTTGAGGCCAACGTCGGGTACACCGGTTCAGAACGTTTTGCACCGGGAAACCGTTTCGGTTTTTTCCCTTCTGGCGCTATTGGCTGGGTTGTTTCGGAAGAGAGATTCTTTAAAAATGCAGTTCCATGGATGAATAAATTAAAACTCCGATATTCAGACGGTTTAACCGGTAGCGACAATGCAGACAGCAGGTGGCTATACAATAGTGGCTTTTATGCTGACAATAATACCACTGCCAATCTTGGTGGTCCTTTCCTGCATGAAGAACTTGGCGCCAATTCTACTGCACAGTGGGAAGAGGCACGTAAGAGAGACTTAGGTCTTGAACTGGGATTCTTCAAGAATACCCTAACCGTGAATGTTGATATTTTTGATGAACACCGCGACAAAATGTTGCTTACCCCGCGAAGCGTAACAATGCTGGTTGGTAATTCATTCAAAGACCTTAACCTGGGAAAACTCAAGAAACAGGGATTTGAACTGGAAGTTGAATACAATAAAACAACGCCAACTGATCTGAATTATTTTGTGAAAGTAATTTTCGGGTACAACGAAAACAGGATTGTTTTTAAAGACGACCCTCCATATGCCCCTGATTACACAAAAAATGCCAATAAGCCGCTCGGTTCTCAGTTGAATGGCGTGGAATTGACAGGCACAGGTTATTACACCTCAGTTGACGATATTCACAACAACCCGTCGCCGATAGATCTTTACAAGGTAAATGTGGGTGACTACAAATTCCTCGACTACAAGGTTGATGGTAAAATTACAAGTCTTGACAAATATCCAATCGCCGGATCCACCTTTCCCCCGATCACTTATTCAGTTTCGAGCGGATTTTCATATAAGAAGTTTGATTTCAACTTTATGTTCCAGGGGAACAAGGGAAAATATGTCGACTACAACCAGACCTACGAGGTTGAGTTTATCAAGGGTGACTGGCGTGTACACTCCTCTCAGCTGGATTACTGGACCCCTGTTAATGGAGCTGCCAATCATTCCACGCTTCATTACAGCGGTAGTTCAAGTGCCGATATCCTATTCTGGGGTGGTGGCGAGGCCGACAGAGGTTACCAGATCGCGGTTGAAAACCGTTTCTGGAGAAAAGCTGATTACCTGCGACTGAAAGAGGTTTACCTGGGTTACAACATGGCATCCAAACTGCTGAACCGCCTTGCGGGTGTTACCAATGTAACAGTTTATGCAACAGGAAATAACCTTTGGACATTGACCAACCTTATTGAAGGTGACCCGGAGCGGAAGGATTTCAATCAGGGTTTCTATCCCCTGATGTCGTCTATCAAATTTGGTGTTAAAGTTGCTTTTTAAACGCTAAAACAGATCAATAATGAAAAAATATATCATTTTAATTGTTAGTATTATTCTTTTCCCGGTACTCTTTTCATCTTGCCTGGAGAGCTACCTGGATAAGTCACCCGAATCGGGACTTACCAAGGATGACGTTTTTAAGAAACTGGATAATTTCAAAAAATTCTTCCTCGATGTTTACGAAGGGCGTCAGTTAGACGGACCCACATGGCGGGATTGGAATATCAAGATGGGATTCCCCTTCTATTTTGGCCAGTGGGATCAGAAATATACATGGGAAGGCTTAACAGACGCAGCCGACATGGGCCGCTACATGGAGGGACAAACCTTTAAAAGCGGGCAGGTTTCAGCCTTTGTGAACAAGTTCACTTACGACAGGGCCCGCCGCCCGATTTTGGGTTCGATGTTCACGGCGATCCGCATCTGCAATATGACGCTTGAAAATATTAAATTATTGCAGGCCGACCAGGTTACCATTGATGATTATACGGGCCAGGCACATTTTGTAAGGGCGTTTGCCCATTTCGAACTTTTCAGGATTTGGGGTCCAATGCCTTACATTACCAAAGTATTAGGACCTACCGATCAATGGGACATCCCTCGTTTATCAAAGCATGAGACGCTGTTGCGCATTGCAGCCGATATGGATACCGCAGCTACTTTTTTCGCAAAAGCGGATTTGATGCGTCGCGACAATCCTACTCCGGGGGCGCCGGGTAATCTGACTAATGTCGATCAGGCTCGTCCGAATGGTGTAGCCGCAAAAGCTTTTAAAGCACGCGCTTTACTCTATGCCGCCAGCCCGCTTAACAATGAACTGGGGGTAAAAGACTGGGAAAATGCAGCCATTGCCAATTGGGAAGCAATTACCCTGGCCAAAGCGAATGGTTACGATCTGCAAACTGCAGCGAAATACAAAGACAATTATGTAGGCGTCACCTACACAAACGAACAACTGTGGGGATATAACTACGGAGGCTGGAATGAAACGAACGGAAACCAGCAGGGAATGATCAATGGCGTTTTTGGCAACAGCAAGTCCAGCTGGTCAGGAGAGTGCCCGACACAGAATTTTGTGGATAAATTTGAGACAAAGGATGGTTACCCGCTCAATACGCAGACGGAGCGCGATGCAGCAATTGCTGCAGGCAAGTTCAAGGATCAGGATCCTTACGCTAACCGCGATCCCCGATTCTACATCGATATTATCCACAACCAGGCCTCCAATCTTATTGGCTGGACAAATTCCAAGGCCCAGATCTATTACACAATGACAAATGGTGCTGCCGTTTATTCTGAATTGCTCGACCCATCCTATTTAGGAATTACAAGGACTGGTTATTATATGCGGAAACGCTGGAGCGAAATGAGTGTTAAGAATAAGGGCTCCAAAAATATAACAGATCCTATCATCCGGCTTGGTGAACTCTACCTTAACTATGCAGAGGCAGCCAATGAAGCTTACGGACCTTCAGGCGCTGCGCCCGGAACATCAATGACGGCAACTGATGCCATTAACGTGATTCGGACAAGAATCGGAATGCCTAACGTGCTGGCTCAGTATACCGCTTCAAAAGATGCATTCAGACCACGTATCAAAAACGAGCGTAACATCGAACTTTGTTTTGAGGGTCACTACTATTTTGATATCCGCCGCTGGAAAGATGCACCAGCTGCCTATGCCGGCCCTTTAATGGGAGTTGATATCGAAAAAGTGGCTGTTAGCACTTCCTATCCCACTGGTTTTAAATATACCCGTTATGCCCTTTCATCTGACCGGCAGTCCAACTGGAAAGAGGCGATGTATTATCTCCCTTTTAATACGGAGGATACTTATAAGATGAGAGCATTTGTGTCAAACGAAGTTTGGTAACTAAATCCTAAAAATGAGAATAATGAGATTTCATAATATAATATTCAAGTACAGGGCGATCGGAGTGATGCTGCTGTGCGTTTTACTGTCGGGATCCCTGTCGGCGCAGGATAAGAAAGTAGCAAAGAAGGCGAAAACGATCAGTATTAGCCTGAAAATCACCGATGAAAACGGAAACGCAATGCCAAAGGCCCAGGTCGTGGTCGGTGAGGGGATTATACATGCCGAAACCGACGAAAACGGATCCTTCACCTTCAAGGGATATCCCGATGACTATGTATCTGTTACATCAAACGGGTACGAAAAAAATGTGGTCCTCGCCGAGGACCTGTTAACGAATGGAACGATAAAACTCGTGAAGTCGAAACTGGAAATGGCAGGCAACGATGATGTTCCGCTCCCTTTTACAAGCTTCAAAAAGAGAAATATAACTGGATCAGCGGTGGTATTAAATTCATCACAGTTGGAGAGATATCCGACTACCGATCTTCGTAATGCACTCACAGGTTTAGCCGCCGGTGTTGAGGTTAGAGAACAAAACGGGCAGCCTGGTATTAGTGCAGAAGAGTTTACATCACGAAATGGTTTCTCGCAAAAGGTGGGTGTCGGTGCACGTGGCTTTAATATGATGTACATTATTGATGATGTCCCGACCGATATCACCGAAATGCCGCTCGATCCCAATGAAATCGAATCGGTTACCATTGTTAAGGATATCGTGGGAAAAGCAATGTTTGGTCCCGCCGCCGCCAATGGAATCGTATTTATCAAAACCAAAAGGGGGAAAAAGAATGAAAGAATCCTTAACGTAAACATTGAATCGGGTGTCGAAGCAGTCGACCGGATGCCGGGATGGGTTGACGGTGCAGGGTATGCCTCCCTTAACAACCAGGCACGCACAAACGACGGTTTAACACCTCGTTACACGGATGCCGATATTGCCGCTTACGCCAAAAACGACCCTTATGACTATGCCCATCCGAGTGTCAATTATAAGGAGATGATGCTTAAAAACACGATGTCATTCACAAGGTTCAACCTCTCCTCATCCGGAGGTAACGACAAAGTGCAGTACTTTGCCTACCTGGGTTACAGCGGCGATGGTGATATTATGAAAATAGGACCAAAAGCCGACTACAACCGTTTAAATGCAAGGTCGAATATCGATATTAAGATCAATGACTATATTAAGGTGCAGTTCGATTTCTTCGGCGGACTTTCGTACCGTCGTTCTCCAAACTATGGTTATAATACCAATTATACCAATCAGGATGCCGGTACCAATACGGTTTTAACGGGTATAGAGTTCCCCTCCATTATTAGCGATATTACCTCCATTCCCCCGGTTGCTTTCCCTGTTTACGCCGCACCTTACGATCCGGCTTCGGGAAACCCTCCTTACTTTGGTGTAACCTCTGCATATGGTCAAAACCCGATCGGAAACCTTACATCAAATGGTTACTATACAGAATCCGGACGTACTGGAACAGCCAACGTGGCACTTGACTTCGATATGAAAAGTATTCTCGAAGGGTTAAAATCGAGAACTTACCTGGGCTTTAATGCCTTTAACCAGTTGCGTATCGGTAAAGCTCAGAATTATTATGCCTATATCGCCACACCAGCCTTTACTGCAGGCGGAGCTGACACCATCCTTTTGGCAAAAGCACACGACGGTACCCAGATGGATGACCAGGTGCTGCTGAATGAATATTATTACCAGCGAATGACCATCTATGAAAACCTGAGTTACACCAAAACATTTGGCAAAAACGATGTCCAGGCAGGTGTAACTTATTTTAATGCCAAAGTGGCCCGGAGTAAAACCGAGGAACCTCAGCGGACTCAAAATGGGGTACTGACAACCAGGTATTCTTACGACAATAAGTACATTTTCAACGGCGTTTTAAATTACAGCGGAACTTCCGGTTTTGACAAGGGAAAACGTTACGGCTTTTTCCCTACGGCAGGTTTGGCCTGGGTGATCTCAGAAGAGAATTTCCTGAAAGATGTGAAGTGTATCAATTACCTGAAGTTACGTGCCGAAGGCGGTATCCTCGGCTATGAGAGCTTTATGGGGCCATTTGCCTACCGCGACAGGTGGAATAACAATAACAACGGAACACTGTTTGGACCCGCCTCCACGAACCAGTGGTTTGGAAATACAACCGAGTCCATTGTTTACAGGGTTTCGCCAAACCGCACCGGTAATCCTGATATTGGCTGGGAGAAACGCAAAGAATTCAGTGCAGGTCTGGACGGGATGTTTTTTAACCAGAAGCTCTCGCTACAGCTCACCTATTATAATAATCTTCGCGAAGGTGTGATCTCACAGGTTTCGAGCCGTGTTCCCAATATTGCCGGTATTAATAGTGCGCTTCCCCGTTTTAATTACAATAATTACAGGTTTACAGGTGTTGAAATGGGCCTCCAGTATACCGATAAAGCCGGTAAATTTGAATATTCCTTTGGAGGAAATGCAACGATACAGAATTCTAAAGTCGAAAAATACGATGAGCCGCAATATCGCAATGATTACCAGATTCGTACCGGAAAAGCGACCGATCTCATTTTAGGACAGACTTATCTAGGCAAGTTTGAAAGTGATGCTGAGGCTTTGGTTGTTCCCCAACTCTTCGATCAGGCACTTCAGAAAGGTGATTTAAAATACAAGGATATGAACGGCGACGGCTTTATTGACGAAAGCGACCAGTCACCTATCGGGCACAGTACTCCGCGCCTGTTTTATGCCGTTAATTTAAGACTCGCTTACAAGGGCTTCGAATTGTATGCACTTGGAACAGGCCGTGCATTTTACGATATCATGCTCAATAACCAGTATTTCTGGAATGGCTGGGGTGATAACACCTATTCTGATTTTGTAAAGGACAATATCGGGGGTGCCTATCCAAGGCTTACCTACAACAAGGTAAACAACAATTTCGTAGGTTCCGAATTCTGGATGGTCAAAGGCGGATTTTTCAAGGTGCAGAATGTTGAATTATCCTACACCCTGCCAGCCAATGCGCTGAAAATTATTGGTTCACGCGGAACAAAATTCTTTGTCAGGGGCGCGAACCTGTTGACCATATCAAAAATAAAAGATGTTGATCCCGAATCAATCGATTCAGGAGTGGAAAACTACCCGTTGTTCAGCACCTATTCAGTCGGAATTAAATTAACCTTTTAATTGAAAACAATGATGAAAACAAAGACAATATTACTGTTAGGAGGTATTCTGGCTCTGTTCGGTGCATGCACCAAGTACCTCGATCCCTATCCAAACGGAGACCGGTCAAGTGAAGATATCTGGCTGTACCAGGATATGGTACAAGGGCTTGTAGGGCAGTGCTATGATAACATGTCACGAAACTACAACGATAACGAAGGGGTTTTTCTGGATATAGCAACTGACGACGCAGTATCAACCGACCCTACACAAAGTTTACGCCGTTTAGCTGTTGGTTCGTTAACGACTTCAAATTCTTCCAATGTTGGTACTGGAGGCACCACCGGAGGTGATCCCTATTCAACTTACTGGACGCGTGATTATAATTCCCTCAAGTTGGCGAATATGTTTCTGAAAGACCGTCGCGGGATCAATACCAAATTTATAATCAAGCCCAAATGGAACGACCAGGTGCGCTTTCGCCTGCAAGGCGAAGCATTTGCGTTGCGTGCATGGTTTCACTGGGACCTGCTTCAAAAATTCGGAGGTAAAGGGCTTACCAGCGGTAAAATGATGGGCATCCCGCTTGTACTTGAACCGGTTGATTATACCAAAGAGATTAACCTGGCCCGTAATACTTACGATGAGTGTGTTAAGCAGATCATTGCCGATTGCGACTCAGCACTCAGCTACCTGCCGATAGCACACCGCGACTTTCTTGTTAAGGATGGCGACATTGCTTATGCCGGTGGTAAATATTGGGGGAGATTAGATGGTATCACGATGAAAGCGATTAAATCGAATGCTTACCTCACATGGGCCAGCCCGTTGTTCAATCCGAATAATGATATCTCAAGATGGGACAGCGCAGCTTTTAATGCTAAAAAAGTAATCGATTTCAAACTAAATGTTGACAATGTGACCAACGGCTTTAATCCTACCAAGCTGGTTAACTGGTTTGATCCCAACTCACCGGAGATTGTCTACTCGGCACGTTTCCAGGGAACGAATGATTTCATGGAGAAGTTATACTACCCCGGCGGATTCCAGGGTATCGGCGCAGTCGGAGCTACACAGGAACTTGTTGATGCCTTCCCCATGAAAAACGGCTATCCTATAACCGATGCCAGGAGCCTTTACAGTGCGGCAAATCCTTATCTTAATCGTGACCCAAGGTTTTACAGCAATATTTTTTACAATGGGGTGCAGGCCAAAAAGAACAACACAGGTGCGGTGATGTACACGTTTGAAACCTTTTCAAATGGGGGTAAGGATGCTGCGGGGGTTAAATCGACCAACAGCCTCACCAATTACCATATCAAGAAGGACGTTTATATGGGACTCAACTGGGCTGATGCTTCAATCACTAAGGTGTCGCACACCAAGATGTTTATCCGCTGGACACATATGGTACTCAACTTTGCAGAAGCTGCCAATAAAGTGGTAGGACCAACCGATGCTTCAAAATATGGTCTTTCGGCCAAGGCAGCAATGGCATATATCCGCAACCGGCCAACTTACGACAATATTGCACTTTACACCACTGCTACTGATCTGTACCTTACAGAATCTGCTGCAGACGCTGCGAAATTCAACGATTTCGTCAAAGTTGAACGTAGAATTGAGACTTGTTTCGAAGGGATGCGTTTTTATGATCTCCGCCGCTGGTCAACAGGTCTTACCGATCTGAATAAATCGGTTCATCGCGTTGAGATCCTGAAAAATGCAGACGGAACATTCACATATGACTTTACAAAGGAAGCCGAAGCAAGGGCCTATAAATCTTTATATTTGCCGATTCCTTACGTCGAGATCCTCCGGATGAGTAAGCTGGAGCAAAATGAAGGTTGGGATGGATGGAAATAGAAATTTTAAAAAACAGACAGAGATGAAAAAAATATTGATCGCTTTAACCCTCGCTGTAGCTATCGTTTCATGCTACCCCGATTATATTAAAGACTTTGACTACGATGGCATTTATTTTCCATACCAGACCGACGTCCGTACTTTCGTCGTTGGCGAGGGGATGAAAATAGAGGTTGGAGCTGCCCTGGGCGGTGTCAGGGATAACAACATAGACCGGACGGTTTCCTTTACACTCGATAACACGCTTGTTTCTCCAGCCACGCTAACCCTGATGAAGGGTGGGGCGCAGTATATTAAAGATGCGCTTGCACCAGTCACTACACTATTGCCGCTTCCTGCAAATTATTACACGTTAAGCGACAACAGCAAAATGGTGATAAAAGCCGGGACACATATGGGTTCTGTGGTGATGAAGGTTGACAGCGCTCTTTTTCTGGCCGATGCAAAGACCTTGTTTGCCAATTACGCCATACCATTCTACATGGCAAGCGCCGATGCTGACACGATCCTGAGTACGAAACGATCAGCGGTTATCGGGGTTAAATATGAGAACATGTTGTTTGGAAACTACTGGCACGGAGGAGTTACCATCCGGAAAACCGCTGCTGGCGTAGTCGTCGACACGCTTAAATATTACACTGCTGTAAATCAGCCGGAGAATAAAATCTGGAAACTGAAAACCGTTGCTCCGAATGCATTGGTTGCCAATGGAATCAGCGATCAGACTTCTTCGAAGGAAGAGATGCTTTTGACCCTTGATGGAACCAATATTGCGGTTAGTACAAGGACAGGTTCTACATTTCCTGTGGTTGCTGATGCAGCCAGCACCTTTAACAGGGCTAAGTTATTGCAAAACAGGAAGATTATATTGAATTACAAATACGTCAATGCAGCCGGAAATACATGCGTTGCTCAGGATACACTCACATTCCGCAACAGGGTTCGTGACGGTATCAACGAATGGCAGGATGAAAATCCGGCAAATTACAAATAGTCAGTTCCATATAAGTTATAAAGGGTGGGCAACTTCGGTTGTCCACCCTTTTTTAAAAAATATATATGCGATTGGAAGTTTTCTCCAAGAAACACGAACTCACATCAACCCGGATGAACATCTATTAAATGTGCATCATATGGAAATCTTTAAAATAGAAGGAGTAGTTCAGACAGTAGTTATACGCAATCCTAAGAGAGAAATCGAAAGAATTGTAATCATTACATAACCCAATTAGCCATACCAAACGTCACAAAACCATAATAAACAATTAATCAGCAGGAACGGTTCCTGTCATAGCTTTTCCGATTTAATTCAGAAAGACATCACTACTGACATAAGATGGTTGAACAGTTTTTATGCGCTCCATTGGACGATAGACATAAATCAACCCATATTCCGTTGCTTTTTCTCTTTTGAGATCATCTGGTAAAGCGGAGTATGTTTCTTCGACTTCATTCCAGATGTCCAGAATGATTTCATCAGCCTCTTTTCGTAATTCAGCTACCTTTGTAGTCCACCTGGCGGTGTTATTCTGCAATGTTTTCTGAAAGTGATACATATCTGCGAACTGATCGAATTTTACTTTTACAAGAGCGATAGAAGGGTTATAAAGCGGATTACCACCGTTACTGATGCGTTTGTGTTCGCCTTCAATAATTTTCTTTCCCCATTCCAGCACTTCAGAATCGAGAATCAGCGAAGGTGATTTTTTTTCACTAAACCCGTAAAACTCTCTGATATTGGGTTTCATATCACCGCGTTGAATTGAAAAATTCAAAACCTGAATAAAGTGTGATAAGTATAACCGGGCTTTTCTAACCGTTTCAAGATAAGCGCTGCTACTCTTCTCCTGCTGAGTTCTGGCCAATTTATGATGGATAATCGTGCCCTCGAAACTTGTATAAAACGACCTGAGGTGATTCAGTGACTTAGCTGAAAAGGCAAGCTCTTCAGTTTCCATCTTTTGACCCATCTTTACGGCAGTTTGAAGGGCTCTTAATCTTGCCTGATCTGTATTAGGAAGTCTTCTATATGGCATACTCTCAAGTTTAAAACTATTTATCCGTCTGCTGCGAATTTATACATAAACTTGTTTTTTAAGTTCTTCGCAATGTGAAATCCAGAAATAGTTATCAACCAATATATGTTAACAACAAGAAAGCGTGGCCATACGACCACGCTTTCATTTATGTAAAAGTCTGATAATAAATTAATCAGCCATTTTTGCTACAAGATATTCCCGGTTTAACCTGGCAATATGAGCGATCGAAATACTCTTGGGACAAGCCAATTCGCAGGCTCCGGTGTTGGTGCATCCTCCGAATCCAAGTTCATCCATCTTGGCAACCATTGCTTTTGCGCGTCGTTTTGCTTCTACCTGACCCTGAGGTAACTTGGCAAACTGCGATACTTTAGCTGCCAGAAACAACATTGCAGAAGAATTTTTGCAAGTTGCAGCACAAGCACCACATCCGATACATGCAGCAGCATCCATCGCCTCTTCAGCATCATCCTGCAAAATAGGAATTGCATTTCCATCGGGTACACCACCTGTATTTACAGAAACGAAACCGCCTGCCTGCTGTATTTTTTCAAATGCAGTACGATCGACCATTAAATCTTTGACAACAGGGAAAGCACCTACACGCCATGGTTCAACGGTGATGGTTTGACCTTCGTTAAACCGGCGCATATGCAACTGACAGGTTGTCACCATTGTATCAGGGCCGTGTGCATAACCGTTGATATAAAGAGAGCACATTCCACAAATCCCTTCACGGCAGTCGTGGTCGAATGCAATCGGATCTTTTCCTCCAAGAATGAGCTGGTCATTCAGGATGTCGATCATTTCGAGGAAAGAGGTTCCCTGCGAAATATTTTCAACGGTGTAGGTCTCAAAACGACCCTTGGCCTTTGGGCTGTTTTGCCTCCAGACCTTAACATATATTTTTTTGAGAATTATATCAGCCATTTTTATCGATATTAAATATGAGCTACTAAAATAGGAGTCATTTATTTATAACTTCTCTGGGTTAATGCAATCGTTTCAAAAACCAAATCTTCTTTATGAAGAACAGGCTCTGAATCAACGCCTTTAAATTCCCAGGCCGCAACATAAGCGAAGTTTTCATCATCACGCTTGGCTTCACCTTCGTCGGTTGCTGATTCTTCACGGAAGTGTCCGCCACACGACTCATTGCGATTGAGTGCATCGCGCGCCAATAACTCACCAAGTTCAAGAAAATCTGCAACTCTACCCGCTTTTTCAAGCTCTGGATTCACATTTTTCATTTCGCCCGGAACAAGAAGATCTTTATAGAACTCAACACGTAACTCCTGGATCTCTTTAATTGCTTTTGTCAATCCTTCGGCATTACGAGCCATTCCTACATTGTCCCACATGATCTGACCCAATTTCTTATGGAAATGGTCAACAGGTGTTTTTCCATTGATATTAAACAGTTTTTCCAATTTACCAGTTGCCTGTTTTTCAGCTTCGATAAATTCCGGAAGATTGGTGTCTATCTTTGGTATCATAATTTCACCGGCCAGGTAATCGCCGATAGTATAAGGCAATACAAAATAACCATCTGCCAATCCCTGCATCAACGCAGAGGCACCAAGCCGGTTCGCACCATGATCAGAGAAATTGGCTTCCCCAAGGGCATAAAGTCCGGGGATCGTCGTCATCAGGTTATAATCAACCCAGGTTCCGCCCATTGTATAATGGATAGCCGGATAGATCTGCATTGGATTCGTATAGGGATCGGTATCCGTAATTTTTTCATACATCTGGAAAAGATTACCATACCTTTTTTCGATGGTAGAACGACCTAAACGCTCGATTGAGTATTTAAAATCGAGATAGACCGCTTTCCCTTCGGAATTAACGCCGAATCCTGCATCACATCTTTCTTTGGCTGCACGCGAAGCAACATCGCGAGGTACAAGATTTCCGTAAGAAGGATAACGCCTTTCGAGGTAGAAGTCACGATCAGGGTCTGCAATATCATTTGGATTCAATTGTCCCTTACGTATTTTTTCGGCATCTTCTTTCTTCCTTGGAGTCCATACACGTCCATCGTTCCTCAACGACTCCGACATCAGCGTCAGTTTCGATTGCTGTGATCCGTGAACCGGAATACAGGTTGGATGGATTTGAACAAAACATGGATTGGCAAAAAATGCACCTTTCTTATAACAAACCCACGATGCAGAAGCGTTACATCCCATTGCATTGGTCGAGAGGAAGAATACATTGCTATATCCGCCCGATGCAATAACAACAGCATGTGCTCCGAATCGTTTAATCTCGCCGGTTACCATATCACGGGCGATAATTCCCCGGGCTTTTCCATCGATGGTAACAAGATCAATCATTTCGTGACGAGTATACATTTTCACACCACCCTCAGCAATCTGACGGTTAAGCGCCGAATAAGCTCCTAACAAAAGCTGCTGACCTGTCTGTCCACGTGCATAAAAAGTACGGCTTACCAATACGCCGCCGAATGAACGGTTCGAAAGCAAACCTCCATACTCGCGTGCAAATGGTACGCCTTGTGCAACACATTGATCGATAATATTTGGCGACACTTCAGCTAAACGATGAACATTCGCTTCGCGTGAACGATAGTCACCACCTTTGACAGTATCGTAAAATAATCTGTATACAGAATCATTGTCGTTCTGATAATTTTTGGCAGCATTAATACCACCCTGAGCCGCAATTGAATGTGCACGACGCGGACTGTCCTGATAACAGAAAACCTTTACATTGTAACCTAATTCCGAAAGCGAGGCAGCAGCTGATGCTCCGGCCAACCCTGTTCCGATTACAATTATTTCGAGTTTCCGTTTGTTATTCGGACTAACAACTTTAATTTTTGCCTTATGATTGGACCATTTTTGTGCAATTGGTCCTTCAGGTATCTTTGAATTTAAGATGCTCATATTGTTGGATCTTTTTATTTCAATTAGAATTTAATAAGAAAATAGAGCGGGATAGATGAAAATCCGATAGCAAATACAAAACCTATAAGGTTTGCAACAAACTTCAACCGTTTCATCCAGGTGATATTGCTAAATCCAATTGTCTGGAATGCACTCCAAAACCCGTGCGTAATATGCAAACCCACCAAAATTCCACTCAGTACATAAATCACATCATACAGAGGATAATTGATGAACAAATTGGAAACCAAAGCATAAGCATTTTCCATTTCACCGCCTGCTCCGGTAGCCTGATCTAGAAGCGGATCGCCGGTAATTTTAATCTTAACCCAGAAGTTAAAGAGGTGGAGTACCAGGAAGACAAGGATCATACCTCCAAGTATAAACATGTTTTTGGAAGGCTCCCACCATTTTAGCTGTTGATCGCCTGAAGCATAACCAATGGGGCGAGCTCTCATGTTCTCGAGGGTAATCCATCCAGACCAAATGATGTGAATTATGAAACCCAACGCAAGCAATGGCTCCATTACCTTGATAATTGGATTTGTTGCCATAAAATGGGCTGCGTTGTTAAAAAGAATACCTGAATCGTCGAAAATCAGAAAAAGATTCAGCGTCAGGTGAATAAATAAAAATGAGATAAGGAAAAGT
>JAAFHB010000029.1 GCA_010906965.1 Mariniphaga sp.
CATTGAGGCTGAATAATAGGAGCCGTGTAAAGGGAGACTTTTACGCACGGATCTGTGAGAGACTCAGGGGGAAGTTCCCTGGGTCTACTCGATTTGTGGTCACCTGTAGCAAAAGCGAATATCTCGAACAAGAGATTAAACCAATGATCAGCAAATTTCTTGCTGACAGAGGATTAGAACTCTCGCAAGAGAAAACAAAGATTACACATATTCAACAGGGCTTTGATTTTCTGGGATTCAATATTCGTAAATA
Organism: Mariniphaga sp.; assembly: GCA_010906965.1. Classification (GTDB taxonomy): domain Bacteria; phylum Bacteroidota; class Bacteroidia; order Bacteroidales; family Prolixibacteraceae; genus JAAFHB01. Next base: position 254 of record JAAFHB010000029.1, read on the forward strand.
CAACGGTAAATGTCTTACCAAACCCAAAAAGGATTCGGTGAAAAGCATATACTCAAGCATAAGCGAATGCGTTACAAACCATAAAACAGTAACACAAGAACAGCTCATCCGTATGATAACTCCAAAAATTAGAGGATGGGCTAACTTCTTTCGCTACTCGGCAGCCAAACACACCTTTTCATTGTTGGACAACAAAGTGTTCAAACTATTGTGGATATGGGCTAAACGCAGACATCCGAACAAAGGTAACCATTGGATAAAAGCTAAATACTTTAAAAACAAAGGTAACCAGCATTGGGTGTTTTCGACTACTGGTAATAAACGATCATGGGAGCTCCCTCTTTTCGATGCCACTAAGATAATAAGGCATACAAAGATAAAGTGTCATTCAAATCCTTACGATAAGGACTGGGAAGGCTACTTTAAAGAAAGGGCCAAAGGAAAGCTTGCAAAGCATGAAAATTTCAGCAAATTAGCCACCGTTATCTGAGGACCGGACTACTAACGTAGTCTTTAGAATGCTTGAGCCGTATGAAGGGAAACTTTCACGTACGGTTCTTAGAGGGGAAAGGGAGAGCAATCTCCCTGACCTACTCGACCGTACGGTTCTCGTATACTGCGGTTTTCCGAAGCTTCGGGATGGAGCAATTTTCTCGTAATACGTTATCAATGCTTCGCATCCTCTCTTACGCAATCTTTCCAAGGCAATGTTAGTGACCAAAATAGGGCTTTGGCTGTTGCCCATCCTCCCATCCGGGTTCTGCTCTATTGATAGGCATGATCTTGGTCAATGCCCAATTGAATGAGGTTCTTCCTCTTCCGTTCAGGTTTCTTCTCCCGCACGTGCACATAGCCGTCAGGTTAAGGTTATGTCGCTTTTCTATCAACATAATATTGGTCTCATAGAGGGAACGGTATGATTTAGCGGTTGTGTCTGCTTCGATAAAAAAAGATTTTGATGTGCTTTTAAAGTCTACTTTACTGGAAATGAAAGCACATGAAAGCGGTTTTGTACAGAGAAAGTCAAAGTTAACTAGCTCACTATTTGCACACTTGATGGTATTCTCTAATATAAATCTTGCACAAAACAGTCTGTTGGAAATGTGTTAAATTTGTTCGTGACAAATTTAAAAAAACAGGATATCCCCAAAGAGCGGGTTTGGAATCTTTACAGATTGTGCTGGCAGATTGAGTTGGTCTTTAAAGTCTGAAAATCAATTTCTTGCGTTGATAAGATTAAAAAGGCCATACGTGAAAGAATAGAATGCCATTTATATGGAAAGTTGCTTTGGGCGCTTCTTGGTTGGAACATTTACTGGAAAATTACCAGTTCTGTTATGGATAAAACAAAGGCGATAAGTTTTAATAAAATGATGAAAAATCTTCGAAAGTTTTGTGAACACTTAAAAACCCAAACATCCATAAAAGTTGAAGGGGCAGGATTTTCAATTCAGAGATTCGTGCAAAATGTTTTGACCAACTGCATGATTGAGAAAAAGAAGGGGACTAATACTTCTCCCGAAGCTTCGGGATTACCCCGTTGTATAAGGGACTTACACCCTCTGGAAAAATACACTCGCTGAAAAATCTCTTTTGTAACCGAAAATTTGTATTTTCGAAGTTTTTCAAGAACTTACAACGAGTGCGCGCTGCTTATGCAGGGCGCACACCAAAAATATATGTCAATTGCGGTATCAGTGGTACGCGAGTGGCGGTTCGCCGCACAAACTCATGAAGTAAGCGACTGGCACAGGAACCCGCAACTCCGCAACTGCATATATTTTCATAACGTTGTGGGCAAGGCAAAATGAGCCAACATACAAACATAAACAGATGGATAACAATAATACAATAATACGTAGTACACTTGAAGAGGGATATGATTTTTTCATTATTGATCAATGGAACAAACAGAATCATTTTAAAATTGCAACATTTGAGGTTCCGTCAGGTTTATTCTCAGAAGCATTTGAGGTGATTGATAACAATGTAGATAATGAACCTCGAATTTTCCATATTCTATCAAACTTTGGTACAGATATAGAAAAAGCAGAATTACAACTTAAAGAAAAAATCAAAAAAGGAATTAATAAAAGATACTTGGTCTATAAAAATGGCAACTATTCAATATCTAATGACCTTGAAGTAGCTGGTCGGATTTTATGGGACGAGAACCTTGATAATTCTCGATTTGATTATTTTTTCGAAATTGATGGTAAAAAGATTACAATTGAAAAATTTATTGATTTACTAAAAGTAGTGGAAGGTTGGAATTTTAAGTTCCAGATTTTTGACACGACTGAAGATATTAACTAATGTAAAAAACAGATGCCATACTTACCATTTCATAACATTTGTCCAAGTACAGCTGAAAAAGAAACTAGGGTAATTACTTTACAGCAAAATGATAACGAATTTCATCTTCCACAAGGAGATTATGTCTTTATTGAACTTTTTTGTGATGAATGCGATTGCCGTAGAGTATTTTTACAAGTTTTCATGAATCAAAAAATAGTTGCAACTATCGCATATGGTTGGGAAAAACTTTCATTCTATAAAAAAGCGTTTAAAGGTTTTAATGAAAAAGATATCAAAGAGGTAAAAGGACCTACATTAGATTCATTTCTATATCAATCTGATACTTCAGATAGAGTTTTAAAAATGTTTTATAAAATATTATTTTCGGATAAAGTATATTTAGATAGAATTGAAAAACATTATGACCAGTTTAAGAAGGCATTAAAGACAATTAGTGATTAAAATGCCCAGCCCACAATAAATAGGACTTTAAGTGGTGCGCAGCACCCAGCGTGAAGTCCAGGTTGAACTACATCCCTGGCCTCTAAGCTGTGGGTTTATCAAGGTTTTTTTGTTTTTAACAGGATTGGAAGTAGTGGCTATTGGGAGTTAAAAAGCCGACATTATGTTGTTCGTTTTGTCTGGTTATATTTATTCTTACTGGATAAATCTCATTTTAAATTAAAATAATCTTCAAAAAACTCATTTCTTCAAAGTCCTTGCCCTGCTGCTGTAAATGCCATACCGGCGGATCTTTACAAACCGGTGCGACAATATATGCTGGCAAAATCTCCGGAGAAACTCTACTCCACCAAGCTCTGTGGGTTTTTGTTTTGCCCGATCGGCGTAATCTTTGTGCATGAAAGTCACACCCTGATCGTCAATGGCAATGATACGCTGATTGGTAATGGCTATGCGGTGGGTATACTGGCCAAGATACTTCACAACGTGATCGGCTTTGGCCATCGAAGGTTCGCGATTCACCTACCATGGCTTTTCCCATGCAACATCGATCAACGATTGGTATTGTTTTAAAAGCGATTGCGTTTTAAGATTCCGTTTGATACTCTCCATCAACTTTCCCCGGAAAAACCGGGCTTAGTTGACTTACAATATAAAGGAACTTACCACTGCTGCAAATGTGTTTCATATTCCCGGCCGGTGTTTCACCCACAGCCGGAACGATGCAATGAATATGTGGTTGTAAACTCAGGTTTTGACCCCATGTATGCAAAACACAAACAGCACCCGTTTCAACACCAAAACTGGTGTTACTGGAACCATTATCAGCAACATTTTAGTGTTTATAAAAATATTAAATACACATATGATTAATCAAAACGGAAAGGTTTTAAAAACCCTTTCCGTTTTTTGATTAAGTTTACAACGGAAATTATTTTAACCAGGGATTAAGAAGAAAACATACTTATGAATAAACAACAATTAGCAGCGAAAATATGGGCGTCTGCTAACCAAATGCGATCAAAGATTGAAGCAAATGAATACAAGGATTATATTTTGGGTTTCATTTTTTATAAATATCTGTCTGATAAAGAATTACAGTTTGCGAAACAGCAAGATTTTTCTGACGAAGATATAAAAGCACTTTCGGAAGCTGATACCGAAACAGTGGAACACATCAAAAGTAACATCGGTTATTTTATTGCCTATAAAGACCTGTTTTCCACGTGGATTAAAATGGGTAAGGATTTCGATGTGTCGAATGTCAGAGACGCATTGTCTGCTTTTAACCGTTTGATTAGTCCTGCACATAAAAAAATATTTGACGGTATTTTTGACACCTTACAAACTGGATTGAGCAAACTGGGCGATAGTGCAGGATCGCAGACAAAGGCCATTAGTGATTTGATTCAGTTGATTAAAGACATACCAATGGATGGCAAGCAGGATTACGACGTGCTTGGTTTTATTTATGAATATCTGGTAGGTATGTTTGCAGCAAATGCCGGGAAAAAAGCTGGCGAATTCTATACCCCTCACGAAGTTTCTCTTTTGATGTCCGAAATTGTTGCTTATCATGTAAAGGACAAAAAAGAAATTCGGATTTTGGACCCGACAAGCGGTTCTGGCTCATTGCTGATCAATATTGGCAACTGTGCAGCCAAACATATGGATGATAAGGACAACATCAAATACTATGCACAGGAATTAAAGAAGAACACCTACAACCTTACCCGAATGAATTTGGTAATGCGCGGTATTATTCCCAACAATATCGTTACGCGCAATGGTGATACATTAGAGGACGATTGGCCCTATTTTGATGAAAATGATTCGGTTAATTCATACAACCCCCTTTATGTTGATGCGGTAGTTTCAAACCCTCCCTATTCTCAGCAATGGGATTCGAGCAACAAAGAAACCGATCCTCGCTATGCACGCTTTGGCATTGCACCGAAGACAAAAGCGGATTATGCTTTTCTGCTGCACGACTTGTACCATATCAAGCCAGATGGAATCATGACCATTGTTTTACCTCATGGTGTGCTGTTCCGTGGCGGAGAAGAAGGTGTAATTCGTAAAAAACTAATTGAAGGTAATCATATTGATGCCATCATCGGGCTACCTGCCAATATTTTCTTTGGAACTGGTATTCCTACAACCATTATTGTCCTACGACAAAAACGAGAAAATACAGATATTTTAATAGTTGATGCTTCAAAAGGATTTATTAAAGTCGGAAAAAACAACAAGCTCAGAGCTTCTGATATAAAAAGATGTGCTGATGCTTTTATCAACAGGCAAACTACCCCAAAATATTCAAGAGTGGTAAGCCGTGACGAAATTCGTGAAAATGATTACAACCTGAATATACCACGATATGTCGATTCATCTGCAACTACCGAAAGTTGGGACATTTATGCTTCGATGTTTGGCGGAATTCCGGTAAATGAAATTGATGAACTTGGAAAATTCTGGCAAGCCTTCCCCGGATTGCGAGATACTTTATTCTCAAAAACTTCGAGTCATCATGCCGAATTAAAAGTGGAAGATGTCAAGAATGCTATTACGGAACATACCGATGTAAAAGCGTTTGCTACTAATTTCAAGGCCTCTTTTGGCGAATTTGGAGCTTATCTGAAGAATGAACTGCTGACCAATATGGAGTCGGTGAATATTTCGAGGGAAGAAGCGGTATTAAGTAAAGATATATTTAAACGTATGGAATCAGTTCCGCTCATTGATAAATATGAGGCCTACCAGCTACTCGACGATGATTGGACCAAAATAGAGGGAGATTTGGAAATTATCCAGACTGAAGGTTTTGCAGCGACTAAAATAGTTGACCCTAAAATGGTGCTCAAGAAGAAAGGCAAGGATGAGGAGGAAGTTCAGGATGGTTGGATGGGTCGTATTATGCCATTTGAATTGGTTCAGGAGACTTACCTGAAAGACGAGTTACAGAACTTGAAGCAAAAAGAAAGTCGCCTTTTAGAAATAACAGTTGAATATGAGGAAATTCTCGACTCACTTTCGGAGGAAGAAAAAGAAGGAGACATCGTAAATGATGCAATGGACGGTTTTGTTACTGCGGCTGTTGCAAAAGAGGCAAAGCAGATACAAGCGGATAGGAAGAAAAACGGTGCTTTGGTAGTGGATTCCTACGAAGCAAAAATTGTCAAAGTCAGCGAACTATTTGCTGAAGAAAAAGAACTCAAAAAACAACTTTACTTAGAAACCGCAAAGCTACATCTGCTTACAAAAGAAACTATTGAGCAGCTTTCCGATGAGCAGGTGTTCGAATTGCTTGAATTGAAATGGATTACTCCTTTTGTGATCGCATTAAACAATCTGCCCACGGTGCTTATCCATGAACTGACAACCCAGGTACAGGCGCTCGCAGATAAATACGCCACTACTTATTCAGCAGTGGTAGAAGAGATACACGAAACGGAAACTGTTTTAGCCTCATTGATTGATGAACTTACGGGCAATGAATTTGATACGAAAGGTCTCAGCGAGTTTCAATTGTTATTAAAGGGGGAATAAAATGGCTGAGAAAAAGAAAATACCGGAGATTCGGTTTAAGGGGTTTAGCAAGGATTGGGAGGAGAATGACTTATTTCAGCTTGTTGATGTAAGAAGTGGACGTGATTATAAACACCTATTAAATGGTAATATTCCAGTTTATGGAACAGGTGGATATATGTTAAGCGTAAATGAAGCATTATCCTATACTGAAGATGCAATAGGTATTGGACGAAAAGGAACAATTGATAAACCGTATATATTAAAAGCTCCATTTTGGACTGTAGACACGCTGTTTTATACTGTCCCTAAAGAAAAAAATGATTTGGATTTCATTTATGATGTCTTCCAAAAAATTAATTGGAAAAAAAAGGATGAATCTACTGGAGTTCCAAGTTTATCAAAAGTAACTATCAATAGTATTCAAGTTTTCATTCCCAAATGTAGTGAACAATCCAAAATCGGCACCTATTTCAAACAACTCGACACGCTCATCACCCTTCATCAGCGCAAATATGACAAGCTGGTAAATGTAAAAAAGTCGATGCTTGAAAAAATGTTCCCGAAAAAGGGTGCTGCTATTCCCGAAATTCGTTTCAAGGGATTTACTGAGGCTTGGGAAGAGAAGAAGTTGGGGGAAGTTGTAGATATTGTAGGTGGAGGTACGCCAAGCACAAGCATTCCTGAGTATTGGGATGGTGAAGTTGATTGGTATTCTCCTACGGAAATCGGACAAAATGTTTATGCAGAAGGAAGTGTTAAGAGAATAACGGAATTAGGTCTTCAAAAGAGTTCTGCAAAAGTTCTTCCACCAAACAAAACGATACTTTTTACAAGTCGCGCTGGAATTGGTGACATGGCTATTTTAAAGTATTCTGGAGCCACAAACCAAGGATTTCAGTCACTCATTATAAGTGACAAGAATGACGTGTATTTTGTATACTCAATGGGACATTTGATAAAGCGATATGCACTTATAAATGCATCAGGTTCAACTTTTTTAGAGATATCAGGCAAGGTTTTAGGAAGAATGGATGTTCTTATGCCAAGTGAAGCTGAACAAGCAAAAATTGGAGAGTTTTTCAGGAATAAGGACAAGCTTATCACCCTTTATCAGCGTGAGTTAGAAAAGCTAAAGAATATTAAAAAAGCGATGCTTGAAAAAATGTTTGTTTGACATTTCTTCAAGCTTACCCATAAACGAGTTTAGATACCATGATATTTACAACAGAAGCGGAGTTTGAAGATGCTTTCATCGAGATCCTCTCAAAAAAAGGCTGGGAGCAAAAGCTGATAAAATACCCTACAGAAGAAGATTTGATCCAAAACTGGGCAAACATTCTCTTCGAAAACAACCGGGGGATTGACCGTCTAAACGATTACCCGCTCACAGACGGAGAAATGCAACAGATTCTGGAGCAAATAATCAATCTCAGAACTCCGCTCAAACTAAATGCTTTTATCAATGGTAAAACTGTTTCAATTACCCGGGATAATCCTGAGGATGCATTGCATTTTGGTAAAGAAATCAGCCTCAAAATATACGACCGCCGCGAAATAGCAGCAGGACAAAGCCGTTATCAGATTGCGAAACAACCAAAATTTAAGAGCAAGTCAAAAATACTGAACGATCGCCGTGGCGATTTTATGCTCTTAATCAACGGTATGCCCGTTATACATGTCGAGTTAAAAAAAAGCGGTGTGGCAGTTAGTCAGGCACATAACCAAATTGAAAAATATTCGCATGAGGGAATATTTAACGGTTTGTTTTCGCTGGTTCAGATTTTTGTTGCCATGGAGCCTAACGAAACGAAGTATTTCGCCAACCCTGGACCCGATGGCATTTTTAACAAAGACTTTTATTTTCGTTGGGCCGATTTTGACAATGAACCCATCAATAACTGGAAAGATATCGCTTCTTCTCTGCTTTCCATTCCAATGGCGCATCAGTTGATTGGTTTCTATACGGTTGCCGATGGTTCCGACGGAATTCTTAAGGTAATGCGCAGCTACCAGTATTTTGCAGCCAACGCAATATCTGATAAGGTTTCAAAAACTGATTGGAAAAGTAAACATTTGTTGGGTGGTTATATTTGGCATACTACAGGTTCCGGAAAAACAATGACCAGTTTTAAGTCGGCACAATTGATTGCAAATTCGAAAGATGCCGATAAGGTGATTTTTTTAATGGACAGAATCGAGCTTGGCACACAGTCGTTGCGCGAATACCGGGGTTTTGCCGACGAGAATGAAGATGTACAGGCAACCGAAAATACGGGAGTTTTAGTTACGAAACTAAAAAGCACAAACCCTGCAGATACTTTGATAGTTACCTCAATACAAAAGATGAGCAATATCAAAGATGAAGCCGACGGGCTTAATACACATGATATTCATCTGATGAATTCGAAAAGGATTGTGTTTATTGTTGATGAAGCGCACCGCTCCACTTTTGGCGACATGCTTATTGATATAAAATCGACATTTTCCAATGCAATATTTTTTGGTTTTACGGGTACCCCTATTCAGGAAGAAAATCAAAGGAGAATGAATACCACTTCAACCATATTTGGCGATGAATTACACCGATATAGCATTGCCGATGGCATCCGTGACAAAAACGTATTGGGCTTCGATCCCTATAAAGTTCTTACCTATCGCGATCGGGATATTAGAAAGGCCGTTGCCCTCGAAAAATCCAAATCCGTAAATGAAACCGATGCATTGGCTGATCCTGTCAAAAAAGAAATCTTCAATAACTTCATGAAGCATATAAAAATGGCAGGCTATATTGATAATGCTGGAAATTACATCCGAGGTATCGAAGACTTTCTTCCAAATTCGCAATACGAACGTGATGAACATCAGGGAAAAGTGGTTCAGGACATTGCAGAAAACTGGATAACTCTCAGTCAAAACAATAAGTTTCATGCTATTTTTGCAACCAGCAGTATACACGAAGCCATTGAATATTACAGGTTACTGAAAAAATTAAAGCCTGAATTAAAAATTACCGCTTTATTTGACCCCAATATTGATAACAATGGCGGAGTACAATTCAAAGAAGATGGACTGGTCGAAATCATTGAGGACTATAACAATCGTTACGAGCAGGATTTTACATTTGCAACCCATTCAAAATTCAAGAAAGACATTGCTGCAAGGCTTGCACACAAAGCACCTTATATTAGGATTGAACGAACACCGGAAAAACAAATCGACTTATTAATTGTGGTCGACCAAATGCTTACAGGTTTTGATTCAAAATGGATCAATACGCTCTACATGGATAAAGTGCTAAAATATGAAAATATCATTCAGGCATTCTCCCGTACAAATCGGTTGTTTGGCCCCGATAAACCGCATGGCACAATTCGTTATTATAGAAAGCCGCACACTATGGAACAAAACATAGGCAAAGCGGTAAAACTTTATTCTGGCGATAAACCAATTGGCTTATTTGTGGAGCATTTGGATTTTAACCTGAATCAAATGAATTCGATATTTGATGATATTTCCGATTTGTTTAATCGTGCCAATATATCAAACTTCGAAAAGCTGCCTGCTGACAATACCGAACGAGGCAGATTTGCCAGGCTTTTCAAAGAGTTAAATACCTATTTAGAAGCTGCTAAAATTCAAGGCTTTAATTGGCGTAAATTGAAATATGAATTTGGTAGTGGAAAATCAAAGTCGGTGATTGAAATGGCGTTTGATGTAAATACTTACCTTATTTTGGCACTTCGCTACAAAGAATTATTTACTGGCGGCGGTGGTGGTGGTATCGTAAGTGTTCCTTACGAAATAGATGGCTATTTAACCGAAATAGATACAGGAGTCATTGATGCAGATTATATGAATTCCCGTTTTGAAAAATTCCATAAGATCATTAAAAAAGAAGATGCTGATAGCGACCAAATTCAGCAGGCTAAAGATGAGTTGCATAAATCTTTTGCTTCACTTACCCAGGAAGAGCAAAAGTATGCCAATATTTTTTTGAATGATGTTCAAAGAGGCGACTTAGTTATGGAAAGCGACAAAACCTTTAGGGAATACATAACCAAATACCAATCCAGAGCTAAAAATGCAGAAATACAACACATTGCACAACTTCTCGGCTTAGATGAAACTAAACTTAGAAGCATGATGAATTTGGGTTTAAACGACACGAATATAAATGAATACGGACGTTTTGATGATCTAAAGAACACGGTTGATAGAAACAAGGCAAAGGAGTATTTTGAAAAATTGGAAGGAGCACCGATTCCGCTATTCAAAATAAATATAAGAGTACATAACTTGCTTCAAAAATTTATCATTAACGGTGGTTTTGAAATATAGATTTTCTGAAGTTCTTGTGATTTGAATCAATGACAAACGCGCGTGATACAACGTCGATCTTGAGATATGCCGAACACCAACGCGTGTTTAAGCTTGCAGTTTTGACCGGCCATTTTAGCCTGGTAATTAATTTACCGCCTGTTTGTTGGCAGTGTGATAATTTAGGTCGTAATTGTCGAACAAATCTATTGATAGAGACAAAGGTCGTAATTTTTGTTTTTAAATGTAAGGGCAAATAACTATTTGTCCTCCGATACATTCCGTCCCCGGTCGCCGCTACTTATATGGGATTACCCTTCGGGATAATCCACCATTCCATTCGCTTACTGACCTGGATGCCGGAAAGAATCTCCGGGTTACGGGCAAAAAGAAAGCAAAGGCAGCCCCCAAAAGGCTTTGTCTTTGCATACTTTTTTCGTGCCCATAATCGCATCACCTTTTGTCAGGTGATTTTACGGTGTTTTCCGGGTGATGACCAACACCGGCAATTCACTGTAAGGTATGGTCGTTATCCTTTTTCTATACTTTCCCTTTATAATTTTTTCCACATCAGGTTATGGACAGAAGCGGCGCGGAGTCAACCGGTTCTCAGTGGCGAAGGTATATTTCGTGTCCTTCACGCCGCTGCAAGTTCAGGCCCTGCGGGTTTTACAAAAAATCTCCACGCCTGCGCTACGCTCCGGGTTGTATTTTATCGCAAAAAACTGGCAGCAGCAAAACACGAACCTTCTTTAAGCCCCTGAAACACGATAACTCCAACCGGCTCCGATACGGCATAAAAAAATGTCAAAAATTATGGAAAGTATAGAAAAAAACAGGAAACAACGATTCATCTCACTTCCAATCAGCATAAGTTGGTTTTTAAAAGTCATCCTCGTTGCAGCAGGGTTCTGTATATGGGGAAGCAGCTTCATTTGGGTACTTTTAGGGCTGTATTTAGGTTTTTCAATCATCCGTCAGATACTTTCCTGTCTGGTGTCTCTCGTAGTCCTGATAGCCCTGTTCATTCTTTTGGCAACAATCATTTTTAACATTTAATGATATAATGATCACAAGAATGTACTTTTCCCGGAGATAGTGAGAGCTATCGCTACCGTTCAGCTTTTGATCGTCTTATTTTACTTGTTCTTTAACCTGCTCAACAAATATTTCAGCTGGTTTAAAAAAAGGAATAAAATGCTCAGGAACAATAACCATTGTGTTTTTTGAAATATCACGTGCAGATAGAAAAAAACAAACGCCTGAAATATAAAAATCAGGCGTTTGTCAAATGACTATCTATTCAATTTCCCGACCCCATAATTCAATGTCGGTGGGGGCATTTATTATCGAACAGGTAATCCGGCAAAGGACAAAAAGTACGATACATACCGAAATCATATTTAATTTACCCTTAGTTTACCTATTCCTTTGGCCCCCAGCAGGTCATCATTTTTCACTGTAAAAGACTGACCCCTGCCACCATCTTTTTCGTTTAATTCGATCAGCAGTTGTTTTCCTTCCGGCAAGGTAAACCGGGGCAGCACGAACACCGTACGTTCTGTTTTCTTCCCGCCAATTATCATCAGTTGATTATAAGCTCTCAACGGTACGATGGATTGTTGCTGGATAGCCGTGCGTTTGGCAACTTTTTTATCGACGATACGGAATGAAATGTAATCCACATTAAACGGTACATTCGATGAGTTTTTAAGCTCTGTATGAAAATACATCAGGTTATTGTGCGAATAAATACCTTTTAAGGTATACTGCATCCCAAACTGTTTGCAGCTGATATGTTTAATCTCCCTACGGTCATTTTTATAAATCGACTGCATGATCCGGTTAACAAGTAAAGGCGATTCACCGCCCAGTTCATCCAACCAAATATCTGTTGTGTTTCCCCGGCTTGTTCCGATTTCTGAGCTATGGATTAGATTATTCATCTCTACCGAAAGTTTGACCGGTTCATCGGCATATTTCACATTGAACGAATAATAACTGCCGTCGTCTGTGATCACCGATAAATTACTTTCCCCGGAAAAATCTTTTGTTACAGCTTTTACCCTCAAAACGTTCTCTGTACCGTCCGCTTTGGCTGCCATCAGATCGGCACTACCTAAATCCACATAACGTATGGCAGCCGGGAAAATAATGTGTACCGTTTTGCTGAAGGTTACTTCAAGCGCATAAGGCGCAATCATTTTGTCAAAGGTCAGCGGACGGGTCAGTCCCTGGAAATAATCACCGGTACTGGGCATTGTTTTCGCACTACTGCCATTCGTTTGATCCTGGGCACAGACAGCAAATGAGCCTGCCATAAAGGCAAGAATGATAAAAATTCTTTTCATTGTAATTTGTTTTTGATGAGCTTCTCCTAACCCCTGCAAAAGAGGAGAAGGAGGAAAAGCCCGGTTAATACTAAAATCGTTTACTAATGTTTTTAAAGTCCCCCTGGTTGATGAGCTTGTCGAATCACGGGCGATTTACCCGCCTACCACGGGTAGGAAGGGACTTCTACTGTTCAGGCAGAAGTAATACCTGGTACCCGGCTTTGATCGTCACCCTGACGGTACTCATCTTTTTACTGACAAACTGCGAAGCTCCCTGGATAAGCCCTTTCCCCAAATCTGCCGCCAGTTGCGAACCTGCATTATCCGAAATCATGATACCACTGCCGGTTGACGAAGCCAGGGATGAAGCAACTTCTTTAGCCGCAGTAATTGCATCATTACCGGGTACGGATATTCCCGGTTGCCCGTCTGTCCCGTAAACCTGCAGCTGAACCGGGATGATATTCCCGGCATATTGGATGGAAGTAACCGTAACATTAAGCCGTTCGCCCCCAATGCGGCAAGTACCCGTGATAAGCGTATTGGCCGGGATCAACAGATCCCCAATCCGGATGGGTTCCAATAGCCGCAATTGCAGTTCTTTCCCGTTGGTTAGAGTAACAGTCTGGTTAATGCAGGCATGGATACTGTTTTTCCCCGTTGCCTCTTCATTTCCGCCGATTGTCCTAAATCCGGAATTATGCGATTTAGGGTCATATTCTGTGTTTCCCTTGCTGTTCAAAGAATTTGACAGTAGCGATACTACGTTTGGCGTTACCTGCGGGACAGGTTGGGCAACAACTTTTCCTCCGGAAGATAGGGCTGATGTGATCTTATTTGCTTCTGAGGAGGAAGTATTTGTTACTGTAGTAGCAGTACCCGGCATGTATTTCGCTGCCAACTGGTATGATTTTTCAATCACTGACAATTGGTCGTCCTCTGTTTTTTTGCGCAGCATTTCCTCTTCCTGTTTACGCTCCAGTTCCTGAATGCGGCTCTCCAGTTTCTCCCGTGATTGTTCATCTACCTCATTTGCTGGTTGGTTATTCCAATTGCCCAGTTGCCTGTTAACATTCTGGTAGGCACTGGCTGAAGAATGGATAGCCGAAGTGCGATTATTTGACTGAGACGGAATGCCCTTCCCGGAGCGGGACGAATTCTGATAATGATCAGATGGGTTGAACGCAGTTCCCGAATTGTGCTCCTGGCCTTTTTTCAATTGTTCTTCTTTCAGTAAATAAGCGAAATCCGATAATGTGCGTTTTTTTTCTTTTTCCTTTTGCCTGACCGCTTCCTGTTCATAAGCATCCCGCTTATTTTTCACCATGCTTTTTTCTTTGGGCATTGGTAGTTCTGTATTCAATCCTGCCGGTTGCCCTGTTGTTTCTTTCTCTTTGGACGATGGAGCAAAAATCAGCCACATCGATCCTGCAAAAAGCAGGAAGAACAACGGGTAGATGAGCATTTTCTTACGTTTTTGTCGTTGCTGCGGTGTGAGTTCTTTTTCCGCCTTGCCACTTTCCTGGTCTTCTTTATTCTTTGTCATACTGAAAATTCTTTTGTAGTTTCAAACTGTCTGTTTTATGCTGTATTTTTTTCAATTCGAATTGCAGCCTTTCGATATGATCCACCTTCATTTTTTCGCCCTTTTCTTTACCTAAATTATAGATCGACGAAAAGGTCATGAAAATGGATAATCCGCTGAAGATTATGAGCATGATCACGATAAGGATAACGCGGCGTTCAGGGGTTAGCCTGCCCAGGAGACTGCGAAGCTTATCTTCCCACCAATTGGTAACTTTGTTTATTAATTTTCCTGTCATCATGCACCTACCTTTCCATTACGCTAATGTCGCGGTTTTCCAGAATCTCGAAATGCTCCATGGTGAACCCCTGGGGGTTGTTGTCTGAGCGTACCGAGTTAATCAGGTCACAGCGTGTGACCAGGCTACGCTCGGTGATGTTACTTTCCCGGATGATCATCTGCCTGGCGTATGTTACTACTTTGTAGGGATAGTTGTTGAAGTTGCACGCGATGCTGTCCACCCGGATGGCCTGGTTGATGTTCCCCGAAATGATACGGTCATAATACCCTTTTTCCTGCATGTCTTTGTAATAGCGGAATGCACTTTTATCTACCAGGAACAAAGCGCGGTTGATGTTGCTTTCAATCGCGTTTTTATCCGGTGAAAGGGTGAAAAACAGTTCATGAAAACGGCGTACATGCTCTTTGGCTTCTACGGGACGGTTTTGCGACAAATCCTGTGATAGGGCCAGCATCAACGATTTTCCGCCGTCCAGTACATATATTTTCTGGCGTTGCTTTTCGGCAAAACTATACGAGCTCCAAAGGGAATAACCAGTTATACCCGCGCATAGGCAGATAAAAACAATTCCGAAGAAACGTATCTGTTTAAAAGAAGTCTCAATAGTTTTTAGTGATTTAAATTCCATTTTTTTGATGTGTTAAGTTTATTTTCCCAGCAACCTTCCGGATACGTTACCCACTGCAGCACCAGCCATTCCACCTGCATAAGCCCCGCCTTTGCCAGCAGCAGTGTTTACATTACGGTTATAACTTCCCATTCCACCTCCTGCCTGGATAATCCAGTTGGCTACCGTGGGGATGGTAAAATACCCGATGATGCCAATAATCATGAATACGATATAGACACTGTTACTGCCGTCCGGGATAAAATTAGGATTACTCAACTGTTCGATATCATTTTGCAGCATCAGAACCTGAATCCGTGCCAGGATAGAGCTGAACAAGTCAGAAACAGGCAGCCACAGGTAAACCGATATGTATCGTGTGATCCATTGGGTAAGCGTTGCCTGAAACCCATCATACACGCTGATGGCAAAAGCTATTGGCCCCAAAATGGACAGTACAACAAGAAAGAAGGTCCGTAAGGTATCAATGATAAGTGCAGCGGCCTGAAAAAGGAGTTCCAGCAATTCCCGAAACCAGTTTTGAACCGTTTGCTTAAAGTTGTAAAATCCACGTTCAATGTACATTCCTGCAATCTGGGGAGCATCCAAAATGCCCAGTTCCTCCAGCCGCTGATCAAACGCCTGGTTGTCAACCAACCAAGCCGTTTCAGGATTGCGCCGCATGGCCTCATACGCCAGCTTGTCCTTTTGCTCCCGGTATTTGTTCATATCGAAAGTCTGTGTTTCAAGGATACCGTGTATACCGGTAACCACAGGTGACATCACGGCGTTAATAGTGCCCAACACGATCGTTGGGAAAAACATGATGCACAGTCCAATTGCAAATGGCCGCAGCAAAGGGTACACGTCAATAGGTTCAGCACGTGCGAGGGCTTGCCACACCCGGACGGCCACATAAAAGAGGGCACCCAGTCCGGCGATTCCCTTTGCCACGCCAATCATGTTGCTGCAAAGGGGCATCATCTCCGTATACAGGTTACGCAGGATCTGATGCAGGTTGTCAAAATCGATTGCCAGCAGGATCATCTTACCAGTACCTTTCTGATGGTGAGCCGTACAAAGCCATGATCCGGTCGGTATCGTTCTTCTTTTTGGCGCGTAAATACGATACCGAGATATTTTTATTGGTGTAGTACTGCACCAGGTTTTTATACTCGCGCACTTGGGTGTATATCCGGTCAATGACTGACATTCGTTCGGCATCGCTCAACGAAAGACCGTTGGCAGAAGTAACCGTTTTCAGTTCGGTCAGCATCGTACTGCTTTCCTCCAGCAGTTTGGTATAGCCCAAAGCAATGGCGCTTAATTCCCCGATCGAAAAATTATCATCAGCCATCATCTTTTGGAAACTGTTGACATAGATATCCGAAATATCACCCACCAGCAAAATTGTTTGCTGCACTTTCCGGGCATCTTTGACCAGGTCGTGAACGGATTTCAGGGCATCATAGTATTGCTTTCCCTGCTCATAGAGCTTGACGGTCTCCTTAAAATTGGAGATCATATTTTTTGCGGTTGTGGAGGTTTCTATGATCTGCTTGGTGGTATTTACGATACCTTGGGCAAAGTTCAACGGATCGCTTACAACCCATTGTGCTTTCAACGGGAAACTGTATAAAGCAATTAAGACTGTTATTACAAGAATTTTTATTTTCATTTTTTTGGATTTTAAATTATTTTTTAATTTTGTCCTGATCTTTTGCTGTCCGCCAGTTGTTTAATGGCCAGTTCAATGTTACCATCCAGCTTTTCAGCCAGATTCAATACTTCCAGTTTTTCGGTTTCTTCGGTGGTGTACGTCAGGTATTCTTCGCCGCTTACTTCGGTGGCATAAACAGCAGATTGCACCCCACCCAAACCGATCCACACTTCTTTGTACCGGCGCGACGGATGGTTGTCCATGTTGATCGAGAGAATTTGAGCCTTTTCCTTGTCGGTCAGTCCCAGCAATGCCTGTATGGAATCGAACTTGTTCATGTACTTTCGCTGATCAAGCAGGATTTTACAGTCGGAATTGTTAATGATGCTTTCCTTAACTACGGGACTGGAAATAATATCATCAACTTCCTGCGTAACCACTATGGCTTCCCCGAAATATTTACGCACTGTTTTGTACATATATTTCAGGTATTCAGCCATATTCGCCGAGGCGATAGCTTTCCAGGCTTCTTCTACGATCAATTGTTTGCGAACCCCTTTTAAGCGGCGCATCTTGTTGATAAAAGCTTCCATGATGATGATGGTTACTACCGGGAAAAGCTCCTTGTTTTCCTTAATGGCGTCAATCTCGAATACAATGAACCGTTTGGACAACAGGTCTATATCCTTGTCGGAATTAAGCAGGAAATCAAAACGTCCGCCCTTGTAATATTGTCTGAGCGTTGTAAGGAAATTGTCGATATTAAAATCCGCTTTGCTTACCTTGATTTCCCGCTGGTCCAACTCCTGACGATAATCATCCCGCATAAACTCATAGAATGTATTGAAACACGGTATGATGCTTTTATCGGATTGTATCTTTTCGATATACGCGGTTACTGCGCTGCCCAGCTCGCCTGATTCAGTTTTTGAGGTTCTGTCATCCTCACTTTTCCAGAGGGTCAATAGCAGTGTTTTAATGCTGTCCTTTTTCTCTACATCAAACTGGTAATCATCAGTAAAAAAGGGGTTGAATGAGATCGGGTTTTCTTCTGTATAAGTGAAATAGACACCATCTTCTCCCTTGGTTTTCCGGTTAATCAGATTACAAAGTCCCTGATAGGAATTCCCCGTATCTACCAACAATACGTGTGACCCCTGCTCATAATATTGCCTGACCATGTGGTTCATGAAAAAGGACTTTCCGCTGCCGCTGGGTCCGAGTACGAACTTGTTCCGGTTAGTAATGATCCCTTTTTTCATCGGCAGGTCGGAGATGTCCAGATGGATCGGTTTACCCGAGACGCGATCGACCATTTTAATACCAAACGGACTAGGCGAACTGCGGTAGTTGGTTTCTTCAGTAAAGAAACACAATGCGGGTTCGATGAAGGTATAAAACGATTCTTCACTTGGAAAGTCAGCTGCATTGCCCGGCATGGCCGCCCAGTAAAGTGTAGCCGCATCCACCGTGTTGTGACGGGGTTTACATTCCATCAGTGCAAGCTGAGAACCCACATCGTTACGGATGTGCTTCAGCTCTTCAGGATCATCACTCCATGACATTACATTGAAGTGGGCACGGACAGACGTCAACCCGAACGAGTGTGCTTCATTCAGATATTTATCGACCCATTCTTTATTTATTTGATTGCCCCGGCTGTAGCGGGAAAGCGATTGCATATTTCGGGCAGATTTCTCAAATTTTCGCAGGTTTTCAGCACTGTCATCCAGAAAAATGAACTGGTTGTAAACATGGTTGCACGAAAGCAAAAGGCCAACCGGCGAAGCGAACGAAAGCAAACAATCACTGCGGTCGGTCGATAGTTTTTCGAACCGGCGGTTGGTACCCACCTTTCCGGGCAGGTCTTCCACGTCAGAAACCGTATGCAGGCATACGTGTTTATCACCGATGCGAAGCCCATCGGCTCCCAGTTCCATATCCTGTAAACAGGTAGTATCATCAAGGGAGAGCGAAAAGTATTTTTCAATCAGCCCGGCACTGTTTTCCGTTCCGGTTATTTCATCGGAAGGTAAACGGGTCAGGGTAATAAACCCACTGTCGTTTACAATGCGTTCGAACTGTCCCACCGCTTCCAGAAATTTCACCGATGTTTCCCGGTTTACTTCCTTCGGCAATATAAAGCCACGACATAAGGATGAAAAATTCGATTGCATTCGCATCCGTTCTTTGGTGGTTTTGGTCAGGAAAAGGAAGCAGGAGTGGTTTAAAAACGGGCGTTCATTGAAATGACGTTCAAATGAACGGGACAGAAAACTCATATCTTCCCGGTTGGTTTCAGGTTTATACTGTTCTTTCATGAACCAGTCAGCTTTATGGATAATGCTGTAATCCGGCAAAACCTTGATGGCCTTTGTCCATGCCGAGTGAATGGCTTCGTATTCCGAACTGGTGACAGTGAAAAGTTCCGGCAAATCCACTTTAAAAGCGACAGTAATGTCAGCATCCTTGCTAATGATACAATCGTATTCGACAGCCAGTAGCGGAAACTTGCTTTCAATGGTGGCAGCTTTCAATATATTCCTCATGGCCGTTCTCCTTTCTTTCCTGAACGAAACAGGCGATGGGGAACCTTCCTGCTAATCAGGTAGCGCGGGTGTTGCCGTCTGGCAAGTAATTTCATAAGGCCATGTTCTCCGTACCTGGCATTAAGCGAGAAAGTTAGCCATACCAGCACTGAAGCGGCGACCACCCCGAACCCGATACAAATCCACTGGCCGACCCCAGCCATAAACATCACAACAAAAATGATGAAAACGGCCAGCAGCCCTCCGGCAAAGATGAACAGGTACTGGCTTTTGAGCCCCTGGAACTCCACGCTTTTTCCTATTCCTTTATTTATATTGTACTCCATTTTATTCTCTTTTGGTAAATAATAAAGGGGTCTGTGACCCTTAAAGGAAGAATGAACGTAGGATTGTAGCGGCCACAATCAGGAAGATACAGGCGCCGAACCACGATGCGGCAGTTTTCGAAGTGTCGGGATCACCACTCGAAAACTTGTTATACACTTTTACTCCACCGATAAGGCCAACGACGGCTCCAATGGCGTAAATCAGTTTGGTCGCCGGATCGAAGTACGAAGTTACCATCTGTGTCGCTTCGGTGATACCGGCAGTTCCGTTGCCCTGGGCAAGAGCTGATGATGCAGCAGCCATCAATACAGCCACCGAAAAAAGAAATCTATTTCTATTCATAAAAAATTGTTTTAAAGTGGCGAAAGGGTTGATAGCCCTTTACACCGGTTAAATAATCGGAGGATTTGAATTTTTAATGGCCAGGCTGACTTGTTACCCGTAGTCATGTTTTTTCATCAGCAGTAAATATTTAGGATTACACAAAATCCTTCATGTTAAAATCAGCCGGTACTTCGCTTTTACCAGCGTTTCCATTCTCATTATTCTCATCTTTTTTATCCTTCTCGGCCATCCGGCGGTAAAAATTTGCCAGGTGCAGATTAATAGCCAGACTAACCTGATCTTCCCGCCTGGGTGCACTTTGAACCAACTGCCCGAACATGTCCGTCTGCCGGATTTTCAGCAGTATTCCACCGGCTTGCTCTTTTTCCGGGAGGGTGGCTTTGTTGTAATGCACAACTGTCCATATAGTAGCACCCATCTCTTCGAATGTGGAACCTTCGGCCAGGGAAGTATTTCCGACTAACCACGAATCATCTTCATCGTCCTTCGCATTGTACTCATCGTCGTTTTCGTATTCCAGCGGTACACTGATGTTCATTGGCTGGTTATCATCCCGGTTATGCGAAAAAGATTTATCCAGTTCGTTGTCCGGAACCTTTACGGGCGGTTTTGTCTCCGAAGATGCGGCAAAACTATCTTCCTTTTCCGTCCCGTTTTTTTGATTTTCAGCAGTGGCAGCTTGTGGCATTGATTGGCGCATTACAAATGTGCTTTTCCCGATAATATCGTCTTGGTTAGGATTTTCAAAAGGAGGTTCCTGAATTTTCCGTAGCCTGTTCTTTCGACGGGAAAAGTATTCCCATAACAGATAAATCACAGTCCAGAGTATGTAACCCACAAAAGCGGTAATAAGAAAGTTTTTCATGACTGTAAATGCTAAAAAATCCCTTCGTTTTTCCGGTTGTATAGGGTGGTAATCTCTTCCTGGAACGTAGCAAAATGATGCTCCAGAACGTTGTCCAGATAGCTGAACAGGGAGAGCTGATTACCGCCTATAACCTGTACAATTTTCAGGATACGGTCATGGTATTGCTTACGGATATAAACCGTCTTTCCTTCCCGTGCGGTGATGCCGTCTGCCGTTCGGATAAACAGGCTTTCGAAGTCCTGCGTTTTTCCTTTACGGCGACGGTTTTCTTCTTTCAGGGATTCCGGGGTTTTATCCATATTCCGGGCTTGTAAAACAGGCGCTGCGTTTTCCATTGATGGAGTTTCCGGTTCCTGTACCGGGGATGATTCTTTCTCGTCCTTCTCGTCCTTATCTTTCTTGTTTTCTTTGTTTTCCTTGGCTTCCTTCACCATCTGCAGATGGTCAGTCGTTCTGAACGAATGGATGATACTTTCCGCATCAATCCCATCTAAGTTTACAGTATCATTTTTCTTTGCCATGGTACTATTTGTTGATTAGTGTAAGAATTTCGTCAGAGAGCATATCAAGGTTGCTGCCTTTAACCAGCAATTTATCAGCAGGAAAAAGCGTGGAGCGAAACACTGCTTTGTGTGAGGATGATTGCTCCCGACGGAACCGTTTACTGTCGGGAAGAAAAGTTTTCAGCACTTGTAATTGCAGGTCTTCGATCACCTGTTCATACACATGGTAGAGTTCCGTCTTTTCCCTTCCATCCACTAAGTTCCACAGCAGGTACAATCCTTTGATTTTAGCCTTTCCGGTTGTAATCAGTTGCCGGGTCAGTACGACGGCAAATCGCAGGGTACTTTCCATTACCACCCGGTCGGCGCTGACCGGAGAAAAGATATAGTCCATCTGCGAGAGGGTGCGGATGACGTCGGCATTGTTCACCGTACCGGGCAGATCGAAGAAAACAAAATCAAATTCCCCGGTTTCTGATAGTTGGGAGGCCACCTGCACCGCATCTTCCGGGGTACTGCTTACCACCGGGTAGGCTTTTCTTCCCAGGGAGGTAAACTGCCGGTAGGCCATTAGCTTGTAATGCTCATCTTCCATGACTGTTTTCAGATCGCGTTCACGCATTTCAACAATGCTGTATTGCGGGTAATCGCAATCGACCACGGCGACACTGTAACCTTTAACGTAGTGCAGATAGCTTGCAACCAATACGGTCAGTGTTGTTTTTCCGGCACCTCCCTTTTGCGTTGAGAATGCCACATACTTACTTTCTTTTTTCATCTTTTCAATTTTAATAGTTTGTATATTTCTATCCGGGTATCTTTTATGTATTTGCCTGTATAAGGACTTACCTACCTGACTATGAACTTATCTACCTGACTACCTGCATACCAGCCTATGCACGTTTGTCCGCAGGGAAGTACTTTGGTACGGAGATACGTTGGGATGCACGTGCGTTGGTATGTTGTTATATCCTTACATCTGTTCGTTTCTACTTATTCCCGTACATCGGTTTGTCTGTATCGTTTTACCAATCTATTTATGCAGGTAATTCCGTTTGGTTGTACCTGAATCTGTATGCAAAAAGAGAGATGCGACTGTACCTGCTTACATACTTGAATACCTATCGGTAATACAAATAAAAAGTATTGAAACGCCTGATTTTTACAATTCAAGAGGCCTGGCGATAAGTGGCACTGGTTTGGTCATTTATGGCCGGATGCACCGTTAAAAGAATGTCTGGCCGACCCTCTACATTTGATCCCAAAAGCATCCAATGCGATGGAACAGCCTTTAACCGTTCAAGCATCTTTTATGATCTGCCCTCAAAAGGCAGATTTTATTTGCATCGGGCAAATAGCAAGCTGTGTTTCGGGTTACCCGAAACGATTCCGGTAACCCGAAACTGCTTGCCCCGATGGGGGTAAAGCAACCTCCGAAGTCGGTTGCTTTTGGGACAATTAATGGCAGGTTTTAATCCTGCGCTGAATGCTTTGCCGTAAAAACTTCAAATGATATGGAAAAGGAAAAGAAGGTATCCCGCAAACGGGGAAGAGGGGGGCGTCCGCAGGAGGACGATCCGGCAACACATTGTGTAATGGTGCGTTTTAACAACGTGGAGAATGCACGGTTTCTGACTTTGTTTGAGCAATCCGGGATGCAAGCCAAAGCGCTTTTCATCAAAGCACGGGTGTATGATCAAACATTCCGCGTGATAAAAACAGACCGCGCTGCACTCGAATATGTAACCAAATTGACTTCGTTTTACGCACAATACCGCACCGTTGGTGTCAATTATAATCAGGTGGTAAAGGAACTGCATTCTCACTTTTCAGAAAAAAAAACGCTGGCTTTGCTTTATAAGCTGGAGAGTATTACAAAAGAGTTGGTGACGTTGAGCGAACAAATTATGCAGTTATCACAGGATTTTAAAGAAAAATTCATGATGAAATAAATCAATTGTCAAGCAACAATTATCAATTGAAAAATGATTGC
This sequence comes from Mariniphaga sp., assembly GCA_010906965.1. GTDB lineage: Bacteria > Bacteroidota > Bacteroidia > Bacteroidales > Prolixibacteraceae > JAAFHB01. The sequence continues at coordinate 23,873 of JAAFHB010000029.1, forward strand.
CAAAATAAACACCGGGAATAGCCTCTATGGGGCATTAGCTTACAACCAGGAAAAGGTAGATGAAAAGCTGGGTAAAGTCCTTGCTTCAAACCTTGTTTGTGAGCCGGTGGACGGGCAGTTCAGCGTGCAGGAATGCGCAGCTGATTTTGCACGCTGGATGCCATCTCCGGAGCATCTGCCGACTAAAAAGCCGGTGATACATATTTCGCTTAACCCGCATCCAGACGATAAACTGTCGGACAGCCAACTTGCGGACATTGGCCGGGAATACATGGAAATGTTGGGCTATGGCGGACAACCATACCTGATTTTTAAGCACGAAGATATCGGTCGTGATCATATCCACATCGTTTCATCGCGGGTGGACTGTGAAGGAAAGTTGATAAAGGATAGTTTTGAGCATAAACGCAGTAAAGAGATTACCGAACTGTTGGAAAAGAAATACGGGTTGATTCAAGCTGAAGGGCAGAAACAGTCGAAACAGGGACAGCTTAATCCGGTAGATCCGGCACGAGGCAACCTGAAAAAGCAAATATCCGCTGGAATAAAACACTTGGTTGCTACCTATAATTTCCAGTCGCTGGGTGAATACCGGGCTTTGCTTTCGCTGTATAATATCGGGTTGGAGGAAGTGAAAGGTGAAGTAAAGGGAAAACCATACCGGGGATTGGTATATTCGGCATTGGATAAGGACGGGGATAAGGTCGGTACGCCGCTAAAATCTTCGCTTTTTGGTAAATCAGTTGGTTACGATGGTCTTGAAAAACGGATGGTCAAATCCGGGGAACAGGTCAAACAGCAAGGGCTTCGTGATCGAACGCGGACATCAATATCTGGTGTCATGGAAACATCACGAGATGAAACCGAATTACGAACAAAATTAAAGGCATTGAACATCGATCTGGTGCTACGCCGAAACGATCAAGGGCGTATCTATGGGGTTACTTTCATCGATCACACCAACCAATGCGTCTTTAACGGTTCCCGACTCGGGAAAGAATTTTCTGCCAATGTGTTTAATGAGCGTTTTGGCGGGCAAAAACTCGCCGCTAATGGTCAAAAAGAAACAGTACAGCCTGACGATAATACCCGCACCGAAAAAACAACCCTTCCCGACATCGGAGATGCGGTAAGTGGCCTGTTTGCTTTTCTGTCCCCTGAACTTGCAGGCAATCCGGATGATGACAACCGTTTAATAAAAAAGAAACGGAACAAAAAGCGGAGGTATGGAAGGCAGGATGGGGGGCTCACCTAATGATATAAAAATGGTATTCGACCTGATATATAATTTTTAATAGCTTATTCATTAGACTTCTTGAACTTTTTTAAATTATCACAAGAGTTTTTTCAGTGTTTCAGCATCAGGTAAAATATTACGATATTGTTCAGGTAGTTCCGAAGCTATTTTATAGGTAGAAACACCCATCGGTTTACTTATATCGCGAAAAGTATATTCGACAATGCTTTGTTTTTGCGATTTACAAAGGATAATGCCGATTGAACGGTTTTCGTGCGGTAATCGCACCAAATCGTCGAGTGCAGAAAGGTAGAAATTCATTTTCCCAAGGTATTCAGGTTTAAATGAACCCCGTTTCAGCTCAATTGCTACCAAGCATTGTAACTGACGGTTGAAGAAAAGCAGGTCGATGAAATATTCCTGTTCTTCGATTATTAGGCGGTGTTGATTTCCGACAAACGAAAAATCTTTTCCGAGCGACATGATAAAGTTTTTGATATTGGTAACAATTTCATTTTCCAATACCCGTTCATCCCAATCATCGTCCGGGGATTCGATATTGATATAATCCAACAGATATTCGTCTTTAAACGATAGCAATGCTTTACGGCCAAGATCGGCATCTGATATAGTTGTTTGAAAGTTGTTGGGAAGTTTTCCCCTACCAGAGAAAAGACTACTTTTCAGATTGTATTTGAGCTTACTGACACTCCAGAATTCACTTGAGCAGCCCTCGATATAAAATAGGCGTTCTTCCAATGTTTTTGTCTTTACCAGTATTTCATAATGGTGGGTAAACCCTATTGATAAAAAGTGTTCAAAATCAATGATTTGTATGTCGTCCGTTGTCAACGGACGATTTGTGGATAAAGCATCTGCAAAAGTTTCGTCCGTTACCGACGGACGATTTACCAATAAAATATCTGTTTGGATTTCGTCCGGCAGTATTGGACGAATCTTATTTTTCTGATTACCGACCTTTTGAAAATAGTGTTTCCATTCTTCATAAAAGAGCCTCATCCGTTTGATATTTACAGGTGAAAAACCACGTAACCCGGCAAGTTCCTGCTGCAAACTTGCAGAAATAGTTTCAATGGCATTTGTTCCCCAAAAATGGTTACGGCTGTTTTCTGAAATAAATTTCCCGATACCAAAATAAAGCGAAAGCATTTCCCGATTGGCCAATGTAGCCGCGCGGTAGCGGCTTTGCAAAATGGCACTCTTGATTGCATGAATGGCCTGTCTATAATTTACCAATGATTGTTGTTCCATAGATTATCGTCTTTGTCTGAAAATTACACTTTGTTGACATCAAGCAATTGTTCTACTTTCTGCTTTCTTCCCCGTCGGGTAGCATAGCGTAATAGTTTGTTTTTATTAATACTGTGACTTTCAAAAATTGTTGAATAAACATAGTTTATTTCTGTTCCCTGCAAAAAAGAAAATTCTACATCTCCAATAATATCTACCAGAATCTTTTCAATAGTGGGTGTGTTTATTCCTTCAACCAGTTGTAATGGGGATTCTGATATTAACGGGCGAATAATAATAGCCTGGTTGGTATTAATATATCTTTCAAAATCGGTTAATGACGGCATGAGATAGACCCTTGGGGTGCTATTAGAATTTAAAAGATTAAAAACAGATTCGGCAACCTCACGTTCTACATCAACAAGCACAAAACTCAAGCTGGGAATGTGGTGCATGTATGACATAAGAGCTGAACCCGGCCAAATGCAGTAATCAGCAAAAGGAAACTGTGTTTTTATTTGCTGATTAATATTTTTGATTTCTTCGGAACAAACAATCGAAAAATCTTTCTTTGCATTATCCGGCAATGTATAAATACCATGCTCAAGCCTAATTAGTAATCCGGATTTTAAAAGACGGTTTAATTGCTCGGAAAGTGAGCTCGGATATCCAATCTGATTCTGAATCTTCAGATTAGTAATCAAATCTTTTCGAGAAAACACTTTATGAGTGAAGGCAAAGTTTAAAATATCATTAGTTGTAACCATGTGAAATTAATCTACGAACAAATATATCACAATTTTGGCAATAATGTCTATTTATTGCCAAAATTGTGATATATAATACAATTGCAATTCGGCTATATGTCAGCTAAGCAGGAATGAATACAAGATATTTAATCATTTCGGGCTTAAACGCGCGAATAAAATAACCGACACTTGTCAAGAATACGGTTGCTGACGAAATCGACTTCCAACACACTCCGGTCATTTGAAAATACATTTTTATCAGGATAAAACAGTAAATAAGCAACACTTTTATCAGGATAAAACCAGAATTACTTTCCTGATTAATCAATTGACGATTGCTGACACAAGCGTCCATTTCACTGCCAAAAGCTGCCACACCGCCGCAGTCCGCCGAATGCACCGGATCATCTTCTACTTTCGCATCCCAAACAATTAAGACTGAAATATTATGCAACAGGAAGACGATTTGAGGGGCCTGGCAAAGGTTATGGAGTTTATGCGGGCAATCAGCATTTTACTGGTGATTGTTAACATTTACTGGTTTTGCTACCAGTCAGTTCAGTATTGGGGTATCAATACCAGAATAGTCGATAAAATTCTCCTGAATTTCAATCGGACTACAGGACTGTTTACGTCCATTCTATGGACAAAACTATTTTCATTAATATTTCTTGCACTTTCATGCCTGGGCACAAAAGGTATCAAAGAAGAAAAGATTACATGGAACAAAATTTATGTATTTCTGATTGTTGGGGCTATTCTCTTTTTTATGAATAGGTGGCTGCTCGATTTGCCTTTACCGAATGCGACTTGTACCGCTTTGTATATCCTGACAATGAGTGTAGGCTACCTTTGCCTGCTGACTGCCGGTATATGGATGTCTCGACTGCTGAAGAACAACCTGATGGAGGATGTATTCAATACGGAAAACGAATACTGGTTATGCAGGAAACGCGTTTCCTGCATAACCAGTATTCCGTCAACCTGCCTACACGCTTTTATTACAAAAAGAAATGGAACAACGGTTGGATAAACATTGTGAATCCTTTTCGTGCAACCATTGTACTGGGAACGCCCGGTTCCGGCAAGAGCTACGCTGTGGTAAACCAGTTCATCAAACAACAGATTGAAAAAGGGTTTTCCCAATACATCTATGACTTCAAATTTCCGGATTTATCAACTATCGCTTACAACCACTTGCTGAACCATCGCAAAGGTTACAAAAAGATGCCGAAATTCTATGTTATCAACTTCGACGATCCTTCGCGTTCACACCGGTGCAACCCCATTAACCCGTCGTTTATGAGCGATATATCGGATGCTTACGAAAGTGCATACACCATTATGCTCAACCTGAACAAAACATGGGTGCAGAAACAGGGTGACTTTTTTGTTGAATCCCCGATTATCCTGTTTGCAGCCATTATCTGGTTCCTGCGCATTTACAAGGACGGACAGTATTGTACTTTTCCGCACGCTGTTGAATTTTTGAATAAGCGTTATGAAGAAATTTTCCCGATCCTGACTTCGTATCCCGAACTTGAAAACTACCTGTCTCCTTTTATGGACGCCTGGTTGGGTGGCGCGCAAGACCAGTTGCAAGGGCAGATAGCAAGTGCCAAAATACCCTTATCCCGGATGATAAGTCCGCAACTTTACTGGGTAATGAGCGGTGATGAGTTTACCCTTGACATTAATAATCCCGACGACCCAAAAGTGCTGGTAGTGGGCAATAATCCCGACCGGCAGAATATCTACGGGGCTGCTCTGGGCCTGTACAATTCCAGAATTGTAAAGCTGATCAATAAAAAGGGACAGTTAAAGAGTAGCATCATCATCGACGAGTTACCAACCATTTATTTTAAAGGATTGGATAACCTGATCGCCACCGCCCGAAGCAACAAAATCGCAGTGTTACTGGGCTTTCAGGATTTTTCGCAGCTTAAACGTGACTATGGTGATAAAGAGGCTGCCGTGGTAATGAATACCGTTGGAAATATTTTCAGTGGGCAAGTAGTGGGGGAAACGGCTAAAACACTATCGGAACGTTTCGGAAAAGTACTACAAAAACGCCAGTCGATGACCATCAACCAAAGGGAAAAATCAACGTCCATAAGCACACAAATGGATTCGTTGATTCCGCCCAGCAAAATATCGAACCTGACACAAGGCATGTTCGTGGGTGCAGTGGCCGACAACTTTGATGAACGTATCGAACAGAAGATATTCCATGCCGAAATAGTTGTCGATAATGCAAAGGTAGAGGCCGAAACTAAATACTACAAAAAGATTCCGGTAATTACCAGCTTTATTGATGCTGCAGGTAATGACCGTATGAAAGAAATGATACAGGAGAATTATAACCGGATAAAAGCCGAAACCAGGCAAATTGTTGGAAACGAACTGGAGCGGATAAAGAGTAACCCTGCATTAGTACACCTGTTACAGCAACAGGGTAAATCTTAATTTTCCAAACCGGCCGATTCCGACGGTTTTGCCTTTAATTTTTCCGCTCCTGCTTAATTTCTTTGTTATCGTCTCTATCCATCTTGTTTTCAAACGAGCGTTTCAGCTCGTCGAGAAACAGGGTCCGGCTGTTGGCACGGGTACGCATTACTCCGTAGGTAGAGAAGAAATTGCCCGGTTTCATACCAAACAGGTTGAAAAGGAAATTTACCAAAGCAGTAATGGATACCTCTCCATTATTGATGGCCCGGCGTTCGTGCAGTGCCATTGTTATTTCCACAAGGTCGGTTACATCTGCTGTCCATTGCAGTTTAAAGTCAGATTTCATTTTTTCAGGTTTATCGGGCTTATATCCGGAATCATGGGCATTTAACCATCCGATGGCACTTTCAATAACCAATATGGCTTTGGACAAATATTGTACGGCATGTACATTTTTTTTTCGTCACGTTTGCCTTATACTCTTCCCTTAATGCTAATAGTTCAACATGAGTATAATTAAGGGTGAAAAAGGCAGGGATGCCTCTCGTTGTTTTGGTACAGACTAGTATCAACTGTGACATGAACTCTTTATATGTCAGCGATAATACCTCTATTGTTGACGTATCATTTTGCTGTAAGAGCATACAGAAAAAAGGCGTCCTGGTTAATGATTCCATTAGTGCTTTTTTTAAATATTATTATTTCTACTTTACCAAATTAAGTTTTCTTATCATTAGTGACCGAAAAAACTTTAGGATAGCAGGTTGGTCGAACGAATCCACCCTGCATCTTTGCTAAGTAAACTAGCAATATATCCAGCATGAACGAAAGTACAAATAAAAATTTAGTCGGTCAGCCGATCCTGACGCAATTTCTGGCTCTAGTGTCTAAAATAATGTTCAACCGATTGGTCAGGGAGCATAAGGTTGACAGATACAAGAAGTTTGGTAGTTGGATTACAGCTAAATAGTTTTGCAAATATCAGGGCGAAAATTCAAAAACTTAAATATTCTTACGGTTTATAAAAGAGACCCTATATTCGACTTAAAAATCTATTTATTAGAGCCAGAAACACTCATACTTATGCCATAAACTGTCAATACTTAGTAATTCAAAATTTTTACTTTCATTATCCATATTTTCAGCCCTGCATTGATAGTGATGCAACGATTTAAAAACATTCGAGATATGGATGAAAAATTAAAAGACAGCCAAAAACAAGTGCTGCTTATGACCGATGCCGCTAACCCGCAGGCATTAAAAGCCGTTACCGGGCAGGACACAAACGGCAACCCCCGAACAATCAATCCAGCCGGAGCTAACATTGCTGACTTTCTTACAGTCGACAAAAACGGCAATGCGCTCGAAAACTTTTTCAAAAAGTTTCTTGAACAGACAAAAATCCCAGCGCATACTGGATTCTTTCTTATGACACAAAACGTCCTCGAAAAAATCATCGGGATGCAACCAATTAACACGAAAACACTGGAGCCTTACCGTATTGATCCGCAAAAGTTTCTTGATCCGCGCCAAAAGCAAATGAAGGAACAGAAAACGGATGGGGCAGCGCTAGCGCAGAGAAAAGATTTTCAGCCCATTGACGAAAACAAAATCAACTGGCAACAGGTTGCAAATATGGGTGTCAACCGGCAGGCGCTCGAAGATGCCGGGCAACTTAAAGCCATGCTCTACGGTCACAAGTCACCGGCACTAAATCCCCTTACTTTTACCCTTGAAGGGATCACCTTCGATATGCAGGCTCGGCTGTCACTTAAAGAAATGCCCGACGGGACTTACAACATCCAGCCCCACAGCTACCTCAGAGCTCCTGACATGGACAGACCTTTTCTTGGGGCCATGCTTTCGGCTAATGATAAGGGAAACCTGTTGGCTTCCGGCAATGCAGGACGGGTGATTGAGCTTGAACCGACACCGGGTCAAAAGATCCCGGCGCTCGTTTCTCTGGATAAGATCACCAACCGCCTCGAAGCCGTGCCGGTTGATAAACTCAATATTCCGCAATCATTGAAAGGGGTGGAGTTTACACCGGAGCAGGTAAAAGATCTTCGAGAAGGCAAGGTAATACTGGTTGAAGGCATGACCACAAAAAAGAGCCAGGAAACAGATAACCCTAAAAAGTTTGATGCTTATATCCAGTTTAACGCCTCCAAAGGCAGTTTTGATTTTAGTTATGGAGGATTGGAGCGAAAGAACAACCAACAAGACAATCAGCAGCAACAGCAGGGGCAGGCAAATGAATCCAGCAATATCCGTATTCCGCAAAAACTGTTGGGGGTGGAACTCACACCGAAGCAGCAGGAAGACCTGCGAGGAGATAAGACCATCTATGTCAAAGGAATGGTGAAAGATGGACAGGACCAACCGTTCAATGCCTACGTGAAGATAAATCACGGGGAAGGCAAACTTGACTTCTATAAGTTCAATCCTGACAAGGCTAAAAAGCAGGGCGCTGAAACCACTCCTGCCAACGAAAGCAAAACACAGGTATCTGTCAATTCCGAAGGCAAGACCAACGAAGCAACCAAAAAGGTAAATGAACCGCTGAAACAGGGTCAAAGCCAACCTACAGGGAACCAGCACAAGCAAATGAATAAAGGTAAAGACATGAGAATGTAGCTCTTATTCACTTTTGAAAAGGGGATAAAACCAGCTTTACTTTTTTCGTTGAAAAGCGGGAAAATAGTGTCCAACGGTTCCCCAATAAATAAATATTTTATATTAGCCATTGAAAGTTCTTCTTACAGAAAATTGTGCATACACAATTGGATGATAATGAATTTTTGGTGGCGGCGCCTGGGTGAGAATACCTGGGCGCTATTTTTTCTTAACCGCTATAAATTCATTGTTATGTCCCAGAAACTTTTCTGCTTCAGATTCTCCCTTTTATCTTACCTGAAGGACAGCCACCCTAATTTGGCTGCCGATGCCGCTTTTATCGCTGCCCGTGGCGATGCTGCCGCCGAAGTTTACAGCTCAGTCGTTAAAAACGGGCAAACCCATGATCAGGTAGGAGAATCAGCTAATGAAGCCCTGTACGCAGGCCTGTTGTTTTCCCCTTACCGGATCGTTGTCCCGAAGCCTTTGGAACGTGTTTGAGAAAGAAGTCGCCCCCGTGCTGGCCGAAGGAGTGGCAATGGTACTGATGCCAAAACTGAATGAGGTGTTTAGCAAGTAAGACTTGTCAGACACTTTCGCGTCGGAACAGGTCTTTAAAACCTTATAAGAAAGACACTTTTGTTTTAGACTTCTACAATGCGGCAGCAGATATAAAAATTGCATTTGATCCCTATTACACATCAACGATATTAAGCGAAGAAACTAATCCTAATAAACTCAATGACCTGGTAGATGCGTTGGAGAAATTCGAAGTTTATAATGATGAAGTGGTATGTGACTTTTTCGAAAAATATTCCGGCAATATCGCCCGTACGATTCTGGATCCAATCATTGATTCAGCCGCCCATATTTTTAGATATGAATTGAACCTTGAGAAACAAATTGACTTTAAAATAAAAAGTAAAATCTTTTTTACGAACCTATAGTTACCTGGCTAAATTGCTCGATTTTAATAATCTTTACTGGGAACAATTAGAGGTGGTACCTGAAATATCTTTTGCCAAAACTGCCAAGTCCCGAAGGAGAGGATCTTGAAGCAGGGATTATCGATGCGATTAATATGGACAGTTACCGGCCTGCCAAACAATAAACAGAAAAAATCAGTTTAGTCGCTGAACCCGGATATGTTAATCCAATTCCCGTTGGTGTTTCGGTGGATTACCGGAATATGATACCTTGGAGCATATTCTCAGCAATTTTAATCATCGTTTCGGCAGCGATTCGGCTTAAAGAATTTTGTTGCTAAGATAAAGTTATTCTTTCGAGTAGGGCAATACAAATCCGGTTGGTGGATTTCACCAACATC
>JAAFHB010000321.1 GCA_010906965.1 Mariniphaga sp.
TGTTTTTAAACTTGCTTCTGCTCAATTCATTTGAGACAGATAACAGACGGTAAAAGTCGTTACTGTAGTTATTAATTCTTAGCAAGTCCAGAATTTCCTCATCAGACAAGCAGAAATCTTTTTGTTCAATTTTATCAATTACTGTCATATTATGTATTTCTTAAATTGATTAGGGTTATTCATTTTTGATGCTTTATATGGTATGCAGCAATGCTTACACGAACATCGTCCATTGTAAAACCATACTGTTTTTTTAACCGGCCTAATTTATCTCCTATGAGTGTTTCTGGTATTTTCAGGTCAGTAGCTATTTTATTTGCTGGCAAGTTATACTTATCAGCCACAAATTGCAAGGTTTGACTGCCAAAAACTTCATATTTCCTTTCCAAATCATATTTATGCTCTTTGTTGTTTGATTTGCTTTCCTGAATTGCCTGATTGTTTTGATTATACAACTTTATGGTTAATGTATCCCCCGCAGTCCTAAAATCGTTCCCGCTTTTCATGTTTTGATGTAAAGGTTCCCTTCCAACAATTTCAGGTTTTATAAACAATGGAAAAGAAATAAATATCAATCCAATAGCTGTTAAAAAAACGGTAATTACAATGCGTATAGTTTTATGTGGAACCATTCTCCGAAAAATGCCACCAATCATTTTCCAGTGAAAAACAATATGTACGATTAATAAGGTCAAAAAAATGATACTTAGCACAAGGTGAATTGTACCCCACTGATGGTGTATTAATCCCCAAAACTTTAATTCGACATTATTGCCATAGATTGGATTCCTTTGAATACCCGAAATCAGAACATATTTCATCAGGAATCCAATACCTGCAATCGGCATCATCAATAAAAGCAATATCATATCGATGCTTAAATTGAGTTTTGATTTGTCTTTGTAAATACTTTCCATTTTGTTTTTATTTACTTTTCCCGATTATAGGGCCATGCCATTATTCCACCTTCAAGCACTTTCACATTTGTGTTGCCATTTGCCTGAAGGATTAAAGCCGCTTCATACCCGCGCAATTATATTTTGCACCAGGTAATGATTTCAGTATTCTTGTCCTGAGGCATCTCTTCCAGACATTTGCGAAGCTGTCCCAAAGGAATAAGTATTTCACCAATTCCCAAACGCATTTGTTCATATTCGTCGGGGTTGCGTACATCCAATAAAACAAGTATTTCTTGGGTTTTGAGTTTTTCTCTGAGTTGTTCAGATGATATTCCTTTGAAATAACCGTTTAACTTAGGATTCCCTGTTATCAGATTTGGTATTTCGATGCAGTCGCCCACCGCATAAATATCCGGATCAATAGTTTGCATATACTCGTTTACTACCAGACCTCCCGCTTTACCAATTGGTAAACCAGCTTCAACAGCAAGCCTTGTATTCGGTATAACACCAATAGCTATGACCGCTAATTCGCAAGGAATTTCAGTTCCGTTCTGAAGTTTTACGGCGGTAAGTTTACCATTTTCACCAATAAAAGAGGCCACCCCGTTTTCTAATATGACGTTGGCTTTGCTCATTACATATTTTTCAACGAGTTTAGCCATTTTCTTATCAAGGAATGTGAGCAACTGAGGGAGAAGCTCAATCATCGTAATTTCGATACCGGCAAGATGGAGCGCTTCGCAGGTTTCGATACCAATTACCCCGCCACCAATAACCACTGCTTTTTTAATTATACCTTCGTCGCTGACCTTACGCAAATAATCGGTATCGGGCAACGATTGCAGGCTGGTAATCCCGTCGAGTTCAATTCCCGGAATGGGAGGTTTGCGGGGTGTTGACCCCGTGGCAATAATTAATTTATCGTATTCTGCTGTCCCTTTTTCGCCAGAAATCAGGTCGGTAAAATCTATGCGTTTATTCTGCCTGTCGATGGCCGTAACTTCAGTTTTTACTTTAGTTGTAATTTTCTTGGCATTCCAAAAGAATTTCGAATCGCGCACAACCCCGGCAGGAGAGCATAACAGTTGGTCGCGGTCATCAAAGAATCCGCCAATATAATACGGATAACCACATGAAGCCATTGAAAGATCAGAGGCTTTCTGGAAAATAGTAATTTCAGCGTTTTCGTCCATGCGGCGTGCTCTCGATGCTGCTTTGGGACCGGCTGCCGAACCGCCGATCACAATAATTCGTTTTGCGCTCATCTTTTGGGTTTTTATGTCATTAATTTATCATATCATATACTTGTCCGGTTACATCGCCAACAACTTTCCGGCAAATAATTTTATGGTGTTTTCGTTCGGCGACATCGGCTTCGGTTGCAAATTTTTTGAGAATTTCGCCACAATTCGTAGTGCCGTGGATTTCTTCTACCCGATGGTCTAAATCACGTACTTTTCGGTATGCAGCAAGTTTGGTATCCATGTCTTTGGGATTTGCATTGCCATATTTGAGGCCGAGAACCATGAATCCACCGGTTACTGCGCCACATTTTTGCCGCAGTCGTCCCATTCCTCCGCCAAATGTCGATGAAATGAGTTTAGCTGTCCATTCATCAAGGTCAAACTGATTGGCAAAAGTCAGTAATACCGATTGAGAACAGGCATAACCCTCGTCGAAGAAGGTCTGCGCCTTAATAATTGCTTCTTGTTTTGTCATTGTAATATAATATTTCAATCTTGGCCTGAACATCTTCTGTAGCAGCTGCCTGGATTGCTGTGCCTTCCTGAGAATGAAAAGGCGAATGGACAATTCCAATTGGATGATAGGTGATATTAAGCCTCGACATGTTTTGATTTACAGTGTTCATCAATCGCATTCAATATAAAAGCCGGTGCTGCACAAGGTTTCCAGTTGTGCCTGCCAACAAAGGCCAATTCTGTTTCAGCTTCGTTAATCAGTTCATTTTGTTCATTATACAATTTGTATGTAAACCATATCCTTACCCCTTTAATGGCTTTAAGAGTTGTTTTAACCCTAAGAAGCGCATCATACTTTGTGGTTTTTCGAAACTTGAATTTCATACTTATTACCGGAAGCATATAGCCCGCTTCTTCTACCGACTGGTACGAAATTCCAATGCTGCGGAATAATTCCCAACGGGCTGTTTCGTAATATTTTGCATAATTTGAATGGTGTACCGTTCCCATCTGGTCAGTATCGGGGTACATCACCCGAAATGAATAATCGTGTTCTATCATTTTACAAATTCTTCTTTCGAATTAAGAATACCATTTAACAGATTGTCAAATGCAGACTTCACTTCACTGTCCTTTAACAGTCCATTCAGTTTACCCTCATCACAACTTGCGCAAATTGTTTCATTCATTGGGATTTGCGCTATTAAAGGGATATTGAAAGTTTTAGACAAATATTCGCCTCCCCCCTTACCAAACAAAAAATATTTTTCTTCGGGATGTTTTGACGGGGTAAACCACGCCATATTCTCAACAATTCCCAGAACCGGAATACCAACATGCTGATTTTGAAACATGCCTATTGCCTTTTGTACGTCATCTAGAGCTATTACCTGTGGGGTGGTTACAATAACAGCCCCGTTGATTTCAAATTCCTGGGTAAGCGTGAGGTGTATATCGCCGGTTCCCGGAGGTGTGTCGATAATCAGGTAATCGAGTTCGCCCCAGTCAGTATCGTTTATTAATTGTTTAAGACCGTTCGAAGCCAAAGGACCGCGCCAAAGCATGGCCTGTTTGGGATCGATAAAGAAACCGATCGACATCACTTTAATGCCAAACTTTATCAATGGCTCAATCTTATTTTTACCATCCTCTACAAATTTAGGACGTTCGTTTTTCAGATTAAAAAGTGTTGGAATGGATGGACCGTAAATATCGGCATCGAGCAAGCCAGTTGAAAAACCCTCAAGCGTCAGCGACAACGCTAAACCTACCGCGACTGTTGATTTTCCCACTCCGCCTTTGCCCGAAGCAACAATGATTATGTTTTTAATATTGGGCAATTTAGTTTTTAGAATTGGATGTTTTTGATCCATGCTGTTTCGTTTTTAAGTTTTTAATTTTATTCAATTTTCTTGTTAATAACTTCCTTTTCAAATGACTTAATCTGTCTATGAAAAGAATACCTTCCAGATGGTCGTATTCATGTTGAAAAATCCAGGCTTTAAGTCCATCAAATTCTTCCTCTATCCTATTGAAATTTATATCAAAATAACTTACCGTGATTTTATCGGCGCGTAATACATCTTCATAAATACCGGGAATGCTCAGGCAACCTTCCTGAAAATAAATTTCATCGGGGCTTTTCCAAAGAATTTCAGGATTTAGAAAGAACTGCTCGAATTTCTCAAACTCCTTAATATCTTCGATCATCGATGAAGTATCAATAACAAATGCCCGCTTCAGAACACCAGCTTGCGGCGCTGCCAATCCAATTCCACCCTCCTTTTTAAGGGTTTCGAATAAATTTCCGGATAATTGGATCGCATTATCCTCTTCTGTAACTTTCCCTAATTGTTTTCGGAGGATGGGTGAACCATATTTTAGAATCAGAAAGATCATCTTTTAAACGTGAAATTGTCGGATATAAAAAAAATTTGCATTGTATTGAACCTGTCGGACATACTTACCCAGTATCAATGAATTTAGTATAGTAGAATCGGCATTGTCGTTAATTAGCAGTTCCAACATCGTATCTTCCCTGATAGGGTGTACTGTGCAAATATTGATAATATCCTCGATGGCATTACCCGTAAATCCTGCATTTGTACCTTCAAATCCAAGTAGTAACTCAACTTTTTGGCCAGCTTCCGAAAAAATCTGATAAGCTTCGTTTAATACTAATTCATCGGGAGCTTTTACCTGGGATAGTGCCGGCGGGCGTGTTGGAATAGAAATATAAGCGATAGGTGGCGTGATTTTTAAAATTAGCCGCGCGGTTTGCTGCAAAATAGCAGGACTGTCATTAACGCCCTGAACAAGCATTGTTTCGGTCATT
>JAAFHB010000322.1 GCA_010906965.1 Mariniphaga sp.
TGCTAATAAACCTGCAAGTCCGGTCAATAACACAACGCTTTTCCCGCTTGTAGCACCTGCAATTCCCATCACCAGACTGAAATTCGAAACCAAACCATCATTGCCACCCAATACAGCGGCCCGCAATGCATTGCCTCCAATAGAACGATGTCGCTTTTCGAAACGTGCTAAATTCGAACCGGAAACATTGGGTTGATTGTTTAATATGTTTTTAAGAATAGTGACGTGAGCGGTATCAGAGATTGAGCTGCCGGCATTGTTGGTCTTCCTTGAACTAATAATGGATGACGAAAGGCTTCGTTCAGTATCTAAAAGGACACCTAAAATATAGTCGTAACCAAATACTTTGCCAATAAAATTTAGTATTTTGGCTTTTGTTGAAGGTGGAAATGGTTTCGTTGTATCTAAGTTATTCTTCTTCATAAAGGCGATGGCGTGCCCATGCTCAATATCGCTCATCTGGTGAAATACACTGGCAACATTGGCATCATCTTCATGATCGCCCAGAACTTTGTAAAGAAAACTTGCGTCAATTTCGGTTTGAATATTCTTTAAGCTTACCATCTTTTATTTTATAACTATTTTGTCAGATAAAACAACCTAACACCTGTAACCCCAAAGTTGTGATGCTTTCGGCAATTGCCTGATATTGTATCGGTCGTAAAAGTAGTTATATTTAGATGAACTGTTTTGAATGACATTTTGATATTATCTTCAAAAAGGAGTTTAAATAAATCCGTTATCTTTGCGCTTCATTTAAAAAATAGGGGATGGGAAGGATTTTATCCATCGATTACGGAAATAAACGTGTAGGGTTGGCAGTAACCGATCCTTTAAAAATAATTGCAACCAGGTTAACGACAGTTGCAACGAATGATATTTGGGATTACCTGACCGATTATTTTAAACGTGAGGAAGTGGAACTTGTATTGGTGGGATATCCTAAACAGCTTAATAATGAACCCTCGGAAGCAATAAGATATATCAATCCGTTTTTAAAAAAATTTCAACTTGTATATGTTGATATGCCTTTAAAACTAATGGATGAACGATTTACATCAAAAATGGCATTTCAGACAATGATAGATGCAGGTGTAAAAAAGAAGGATCGACAGAACAAAGCGACGATTGATGGTGTTAGTGCTACAATTATATTACAATCGTATCTTGAAGAACAAAAATATTTAAAGTAAACAGAATGATTTATCCTATAACGGTCTTCGGTGATCCCGTACTTCGCAAGATAACTAATGATATTGATCAAAGTTACGAAGGACTTAAAGCGCTGATTGATGATATGTTCGAGACCATGCACAATGCCGAAGGTGTTGGCCTTGCTGCTCCACAGATTGGTCTTACTGACCGGGTTTTTGTGGTCGATCTCGCACCGCTTGGAGACGATGAACCCTCGCTGAAAGATTTTAAAAAGGCATTTATTAATGCACATATTATTGAAAGAGAAGGTGAAAAAGTATTGATGGATGAGGGTTGTCTAAGTCTTCCGGGACTCCGCGAAGATGTGCTTCGCTTTAGTACAATCCGAATAAAGTATTTCGATGAAAACTGGAAGGCATACGATGAAGTTTATACCGGGTTTACTGCCCGTGTTTTGCAGCACGAATACGACCACCTCGATGGAATCATGTTTGTCGACCATTGTACTCCACTCAAAAAACGATTGCTGAAAGGTAAGTTGATGGACATTTCGAAAGGAAATGTATCGACAAGCTACAGAATCAAAGTTCCCAGAGGTTGACACAACCAATCCTTGAAGTCAGGGAAATCGCAATTGAAGTGGATGTAAGCTGTTGGAGTGTTTGTTAAAATGATGTGAGTTGGAGTCACATTGTGCATTAAACCATTATTTTGCCTGTTCAAAATAGACATGATCAATCACATGGTTTCCGCATTTGACGCAGTTCCCCAGTTTGTCGAGACCGGTAATCACAGTTCTTCCAGGCTCTCTTACAATTAGGGTATTGTGGCATTGATCGCAATAGGTGGTGTCGCGCTCTATATCAAAGACATTTCCCAGATAAACATATTTAAGATGTTTTTTCGCGATTCCATATAGATCGAGCAGGATATTAATGGGCGTGCTTGCAATTTGCATTTGATAATTTGGGAAGTACCTCGAAATATGAAGGACTGTCCTGTCTCCTGTTTCTGAAGCAATCCAGCGAACCATCTCTTCAAATTCTTTATAATTGTCGTTCATCCCCGGAATTACCAGGTTCGTTATTTCCAGGTGTTTCTGCGACTTTGCAATCCGGCTTATCGTTTTCTTAACAGGCGCGAGCCGCGAGTGTGTGATCGATTTATAGAAACTTTCCGAAAATGCTTTCAGGTCAACATTAAAGGCATCAATATAAGGAATTAGAGCGTCGAGTGGTTCGCGGTTGATGTAACCATTGGTAACCATCACCGTTTTAAGTCCGATAGGTTTGGCTTGCATCGCAACATTGATCATGTATTCATAAAAAGTACCAGGTTCGTTGTATGTAAATGCTATCCCAATGTTATTCTCCTGCTTGCTTGCTAATTTCACAATCGCTTTTACTGTAAACAAGTTGGTGCCATCGTAGGCTTGTGGTGTCGGATGCGATAACCTGTAGTTTTGACAAAAGAGACATCGCATGGTGCATCCAAGCGATCCGACAGACAGAATGGACGATCCGGGATAGAAATGGTAAAGTGGCTTTTTTTCAATCGGATCAAGCCCAACAACCGTTACTTTTTCGAAAAATTCGCTGTATAGTTTGCCCTTTTTATTGACCCTTACACTGCACAACCCGTGCTCATTATCGCCTATCAGACAATAATGAGGACAGAGTTTACATTTTACAACCCCATCTTCGAGCGTTTTATAATAAAGGGCCTTCTTCATTCTCAATATCTATGGTACAAATTTACGAAATCCGAATCATTATCTTCTAAAAATTTAAGCCTTTGCTAAGAAAGAATATGCTATTTTTACTTCGTCAATTTGAAAAAACGATGGACACTATTTCCAAAATTTTAGAACAATCTTCGTTTTCGCATTCCGATCTGGAGCAACTCTTACTTTGTGTTGGAGATGAGAAAAGCTTGTTGTTTAAAAAAAGTAGTGATATCAAGACTTTATTTGTTGGCAACAAAGTTTATTTCAGGGGTTTAATAGAGTTTTCGAATGTTTGCGATAAAGATTGCTACTATTGCGGTATACGAAATTCCAATCTTTTTGTCCGGCGTTATAATCTGACCGATGGTGAGATACTCGATGCCGCGCGTTTTGCGGATGAGAACAGGTTTGGTTCAATTGTTCTACAGTCGGGGGAGAACTGCTCACCTGCTTTTGCCGATCGTATCACCAATTTATTGAAACAAATCAAGCAATTGAGCAAAGGGAAACTGGGCATTTCCTTGTCTGTTGGCGAGCAGTCTGAATCGGTTTACCGTCGTTGGTTCGAAGCAGGTGCACATCGTTATCTCTTACGCATCGAAACAAGCAATCAGGCGCTTTTTCACAAAATACATCCCGACGATCTGCATCATGATTTTAATCGTCGCATGGACTGTCTACATGCATTAAAGGCGATCGGTTATCAGACAGGCACGGGAGTAATGATCGGTTTGCCGTTTCAAACAATTTCCGATCTTGCAAATGATCTCCTGTTTTTTCAACAATTCGGAATCGATATGGTTGGAATGGGACCCTATATTGAGCATTCTGATACACCGCTTTATGCTTTTCGCGACCAGCTTTTATCACTTCAGGAACGGTTCGATCTTTCGTTAAAAATGATTGCCATACTTCGTGTTCTGATGAAAGATATCAATATCGCTGCCGCCACAGCACTTCAGGCCATCGATCCGCTTGGCCGCGAGAAAGGAATTAAGGTTGGAGCCAATATTATTATGCCTAATGTAACCCCCGGTTTATATCGCAATGATTACAGTCTTTACGAAAATAAACCGTGTGTTGATGAAGAACCGGCCCAGTGTAAAGGGTGTCTGGATGCCCGCGTCGCGCTTGCTAATGGTGAAATTTGTTACGAAGAATGGGGCGATTCGATCCATTTTATGAAGCGCAAAAAGGGGGAATAAAAATTAGGAAGAAACTGATTCAAAAAAATTGATTGCGAAATTTAATTTATCTAATTGAAAATAATTATATTTGTGCATCATCAAGCATGATCTGCCTTTCAACTATTTATTCAATCTTAATTCTTCAATTATGGAAAATCTTTTACCTATCGTTATTGGTGTTCTAGTCCTTTTTTTCTTTGCAGGAATTCGCATTGTCAGGCCAACAAGCCGGGCACTGGTTGAACGTCTTGGTAAATATCATCGCTTTGCGGGATATGGGTTTAACTGGATCATTCCAGGAATTGATAAGATGTATACGATTAACATTACTGAGCAGATGATCAATGCGGAGCCGCAGGAAATCATTACGAACGATAACCTGAACGCCAAAGTCGATGCCCAGGTTTACTTTAAAATAAAATCGGATGAAGAGAGTGTAAAAAACTCGCAGTACAATGTAAACAGCATTGAATATCAGATTGTCAACCTTGCACGTACAACGTTAAGAAATATCATTGGCACAATGACGCTTAAATCTGCCAACAGCGAACGTGGCAAAATAAACAAAGAGCTTCATGGTACGCTTTTGGATGAAACTTTGAACTGGGGAATTGAAATTGTCCGTACCGAACTCAAGGAGATTGATCCGCCAAAGGACGTTCAGGAAACGATGAACAAGATTGTGAAGGCTGAGAATGAGAAAATCGCCGCAATCGATTTTGCAACTGCTACCGAAACAAAGGCTGATGGTGAGAAACGTGCCGAAATCCGCCGTGCTGAAGGTATCAAACAGGGTGCTAT
>JAAFHB010000323.1 GCA_010906965.1 Mariniphaga sp.
CACCACATAAATATCTGTTTGTAATAGGGTTTCAGCGATTCGCGCAATTTCTGCAACGCTATTCCCACGTGGTTCTCAATGGTTTTTGGGCTTAACCCGAGCTGAACGGCAATTTCGTTATACGACATATTCTCTTCCCAGGCCATCAGATAAACCTGTCTGCATTTCTCCGGAAGTTTGAAAATAGCATCATTAATTAGGCACCGAAGTTCGTTATTTTCCATTGTAAACTGCGAGGACGAATCATTCGGCATTACTGATTCAACGTTTTCGATTTGGGTAAATATTTTCTGATGTTCCTTTTTGTAAAGCGTGATCGCCTTGTTTTTGGCTGCGGCAAAAAGAAACGATTTAAAATTCGTATTGATATGAAGCGTCTGACGTTTTTCCCAGATGAACGTAAATATTTCGAGTGCAATATCTTCTGAAAGTTCCTTGCTGTGCAAATAGATCAGAAGAAAATTGCAGAGATCCGAAAAATGATGGTCAAATAAAAAACGATATGCGTCAAGATTACCCTCTGCCAGTTGCAGCATCGCATCATGATCGTCTTTAAATTTTTGCATCGACATATTACAAGCTAATAAATTAGCACAATTAGTTAGTGAGATTTAAAACTACTTAATATCTGGCAAGTCGTATTCATTCTAATTCCTGCAAAAGAAATCATTCTTTGCGAACAATTCATATTTGTGGCCACTTTTGTAGAGACAAGGAATGTCTTGTCTCTACAATCACCGAACCTTGTATTGATTAAAACATATTCAAATTAATTTCTCCTACACCCAAACCTTCTGCGGTTGCTTTAATCCGAAGGACACCCTGTTTCTTTCCACCTTGAAGCAAAATGGTTGAAATGCCTGCTTCGGCATTTCGAGGATTGTCACCAATAAGTTCGGCATTTCCTTCGATCGTGAATTTGACTGCCCTCTTATCATCCGGAATAACAGTTCCATCGGCATCGGTAACCGAAGCATAGACAAAAACAATATCGTTTTTACCGGCCTGCAATTCTTTTCCGCTTGAATCAATAGTCAGAATGATTTTTGAAGCAGCACCCGGAGTTTTACGTTCGGTTTTTACAACCTCTTTTCCTGCGAGAAAACCTTTCGCTTCCAGTTTCCCGGGAGCAAATTTGCCGATTGTAAACGAAAATGGGGGATGAGTCAGATTGGTCGAATTCCGGTCCTGATCGGGTTTTTGGCGCGCAATTATCTTTCCGTTAAGCGACAATTCCACTTCGTCACAATTGCTGTAAATTTTCACATCTTTGAAAGTCGGGTCATTCCAGTAATTTGCAATAAAAATCATCGACTCAGCCTTTTTGGCCTGACTTTGGTAAAAATAAAAAGCAAATTTCGGCATTCTGAAAATATCCATAATGCCCGAAGATTCGATATCGGGCGCATAACCACGTTTGTAATCGTACATGAGCCAGTTGGCATCGCCGACTGCCGGACCATTCAGGTTATCATTATACGATTCCTGGTAGTTGAGTGCCTGCTGAGCCAATCGTTTCTGCCCAAAACCACGTAGTTGGCGTGAATTGCGCTCTTCTTTTTGCAGATTGCCAAAAGCTGTCTGGTTGAAACCGGCGTTTTGTGCGTAATATTCCCAATCGCCATATTCTGCGATAATGATGGGTTTGTTTTTCGCGTATTTATTCCAGTAATAAGGTGGTTTGGCATGTTGGCGTGCAGGGATATAGACATCATACACGTCGTCTATCCAGCCACATGTGTACACATCGGCAACGGGTAACTCTTGATGAACAGCCTGATGTGCCCGTTCCATAAATTGTCGCGGCATTCCGGACTCGTTCAGCGATGCTTCCCATAAAATGATACTTGGATGGTTGCGGTCGCGACGAACCATCTCGCGTGTATCGCGAATGCTGTGTTTTTGAAATTCTTCGCCTCCCACAAACTGCCATCCTGGAATGGCATCCATCACGAGTAAGCCCAGTTCGTCGCACGCGGCAAGGAAAGCGGGTGATTGCGGGTAGTGGGAACTACGTACAAAATTAAATCCTGCCTGTTTGATTTTAAAGGCATCGCGATACTGCGCATTGTCAGGAACGGCATACCCGATATATGGATATTCCTGGTGACGGTTGGTTCCGCGAAGCTTCAGTTTTTGTCCGTTTAATACAAATCCATCGGTTGCTGTAAACGAAAAAGTGCGAATGCCGATAACTTCCGATAATGAATCAACCGGCAGATTATTGCTTAGAACCCATACTTTCAGCTTATATAGAATAGGACTCTCAGGAGACCACAAAACTGGTTTTTCAACCTTCAATTCCTGTTTGAACTGAACAAAGCCTCCAGCTGACACATTTTGAGCTACTGCATTTTCACTAAGAACTGTTTTCCCTTTTCCATCCACCAGAATGATTTGCAATGAAGCAGGTTTTGAATCTTTAGTTTCATTTTCAACATCAACCTGCACATTGATTTTTGCCGACTGTTCTGTAACATCGTTGTAGGTGACGAGCAAACCTCCTCCGGCAACCCGGTCAGCTGTAATCGGATTTGAAATATGAAGCTTATCTTTTATTTCGATCGTCACATTACGGTACAAACCGCTGTAATAATTGAAATCGAGGGTTGCAAGTGGTTTGCCAGGCGGAATCAATGGATTGTCGCGGTTATCGAGTTCAACGACGATACAATTCTGACCGCCAAATTTGACTTTCCCATCCAGTTTTACCTCAAAAGGAAGGTAACCGCCTGAATGTGTCCGGATCAATTGTCCATTGAGGTAAATTTTAGCAACCTGCATCGCTGCCCCAAACTGAAGTGACACCGATTTCTGATCGAATTGCTTTGGAACAGTGAAAAACTTCCGGTAGCGGGCGGTTCCCTGCCATTGTTTTTCCTGCGAATCAACCGCTTCGATGTTTGCGGTATGTGGTAGCGTTACCTTTTGCCAGGTGGATTCCTGCTGATCGGTTTTTTGAAACATTTCAGGCGAAATACTGTCAGTGGGATCTTTGACAAATTCCCATCCTTCATTAAAATTCCCTTCAAGCTTTGAAAACAATACTGGAGATGACTTCATGCAGGATGAAAGCAGCAAAGTCAGGATGAAAAGGTACAGGGTTTTTGGGATAGTCATGGTTTTGATGTTCTATTGTTAATTTAATGTTCAACCCGCTTTGGGGTTGGTGTCGTATTTCATCCACTTGCCCCCGGTTCTGCAAGCTAAACCGGGGGTTATTTAAATTTAACAACTTTGTGGTTTATTATAGTTTTCTGTGGACCCAATATGCCAATACAAACTAAGCAATAAATAACAGCTATTTTTTTGTATAGGTGGCATGTATGGCTTTGTCGAATATCACCCAGTGTTCGGGTGTCATTCTTTCGGGTGTGAAAAGGCAAATTCCGGCTGCTCCATTTTCCATAGATTCACGGATGGCAGGTTCCAACTCTTCAGGTAAGAGACCATGATTCTCAGGATCTGGTTCACTGGCTTTCTTTTTAGGATCCGGGCAAATGAACAAACCGCTGTAAACTAGCTTTGTATTGTTGAGCGCTGTCACAGATTCTTTGGTCATCTTTCCAATCCAGGGAGTCCCTTCGAGATAGAAATCATTGTAATTCATCGGATAGAAGGCATCGATCTTCCATTTATCCCATTCCTGCCGGACTAATTTTTTAGCAACCGAAGGACCTGGGAATACGGCAGCATTGATCTGTTTGTTTTTTGAATGAACCACCTCTGCCAACCGATTTACAAGATTCGTAATTAGATCGTAACGGAACTGCTTCCATTCCTGCACCTGCGACGGATCTTTCGCTGCTTTGATATCAATTCCGGTTTTTGCTTTAAAATCGGCAACACACTTGTCGCAATAGCAATAGTCGAACTGCGGAAATTCACGGTCCATGACCAGTCCATATTTCTTCCATAAGCCTTGTGCCAGAATAACATCCGGGAATCTGATAAAATCGAGGTGAATACCATCAACTTCAGGGATATCTGCGATCTTGCCATACATATCCGCAAGAAACTGATAGACCTCTTCGCGATTCGGGCATACAAATTTGTAATGTTCTGCATAGGCAGGTTTCGTTAAAGCCGATTCACAAAGGCCATTCACAGCATACCATTCGGGCTTTATCTTTGGATTAATTCCTTGTATAAGTGTTGGTATCCAGGTGTGAAACTCAAGCCCGGCTTCTTTTGCAATTTTACCAACCCGCTGGTACGTTTCAGGATTCTGTCCGCCGGAATACATCAATCCATCTATACCTTTCTTTTTCAGATCGGTGAATTGGGCTTTTATTTTTGTGTCGGTGACATTACCGGGCCCACCCAACCATGCATAACATTGAATTTTCGTTTTCGGAGGCGTTGTACACGAAAACATCACAAATAAGAACGCAAGCGCAATCAGGTTCGAAATTTTTAGATTATTCATAACAGAAATTTTTTGGTTATGGAAGCCACTAAAATAGGAATTAATTTTAAAAACGCTGCAAAATATACTTCTTTATGTGTCTTGGAAATCGAATTATGGCAAGTTTTGTAGGTGCCCGAAAAATTTTGACGAAATTTGAACGAAGGACTATAATATAATACCAGTATTTATTACTTTTGATTTTTATAAGTACAAATTACTTTTAATACCAGCTAATATGAGAAAAATGAATTGCATGGGGATCCTTATGATCATCCCTTTCCTCCTTTTATCTATTTCGGGAAATTCCCAGAATAAGATCGTTGTTCATGCCGATCAGCCTGGATCGACAATTGACAAGGCTATTTATGGCCAGTTTGCCGAGCATCTTGGTCATTGTATCTATGGTGGAATCTACGTTGGCGAAAAATCGGATATCCCGAATAAAGATGGATTCC
>JAAFHB010000030.1 GCA_010906965.1 Mariniphaga sp.
GTTGTTAAATTGAAATAATCCTGATGCAGGTACCGGCCTGCAATGATCATATTTCCAAGCGAAGAATAGATATTGGGATTAATCAGTTTACGACCATACCAGATATCAGCGTTAAAATACGATGCAGCAGTATCCAGTCTTGTATAAGCGTACGGCGTAAGGTAATAATCAGAAATGACTCTTTCGAGCGAAACGCCACCAGCCCAATCGACCTTCGATGCGATAAATTGTTTGTCGAGATAAGCATTCCACCCTGTTTTGCGATAGGTATTCGTATAGGTTAAGCCCGTCCGAATAAACCGACCTCCCAAATCACTGATTTCGTAGTTAAAACTTCCGCCAAAATGTTGTTTTTCGGTTTTATTAAATTCCATACTTGCAGAAAACTGATGACCAATTCCAAACATATTTTTATCATTCACATTCACGCTTGTTGAATTGGTACTTAGGCTTCCACTGATACCATACTCAAATTTCCCGATGACGATCACCATTATATCCACTTCATCCTTTACCTTCGGAGAAGGAGAAAGAACAATGGCCACATCCTGAATATAGGGAAGATCGCGAATCACTTTTTCATTTTCAGCCATTAACTGAGGATTTACTTTCTCTCCAGCGTTAAAAAGCAATTGCATCCGGAGTTTTCGCTCTGATGTTTTTACGTGAAGAACGTTTGCTGTCCTTTCAAACCATGCCGATGCTTGCTTCATCGTGTCCTGCAGGGACGTCCCGAAAGCATCAAGCTGTTTGAAACGAATATTGCCGATTCGCTTGCCGGCAAAGAGTGCAAAGTAGAGTGAACTATTTACGGCCATTTGCCCCTTGAACGGTTGACCATCTTTGATGATCAATGAAAATAAATTGCGCGTTATGAAATTGTTCTCCCCTTTGCTTTTGAGTGTCGACAACGGACTTTTCCTTAGGATATCGATGCTGCTTTCAGTCGGTTTACGAATTGTATCTATGAAAATATCCGGTGGTTTTATTCCTTTGTAGCGTGGCCTGATATATTCGATACTTACCTCATAAAGAGCCATCAAACTATCCTTTGAATCGAAATCAACAGACGGAGAAATGAAGTGTTCACCTTCAAAATTGATAAAAGTATTGGTGAACGCACCGTTATTTGCGTCAAGGATTGAAGCAAATAACGGTTGTCCGCAAACCAATAGCAGTATCGCGGCGAAAAAAATATGTAGTTTTATGGATCTCAATCAGAAGTATGATTTCAATATGAACGAATTCTTAACTTTTGCAAGCAAAGATAAAATTTAATGGAAAGACTCCGAACTAATGCCCTAATTTGGCGTTATAAAAATGCTCCTTTAAAGTAATCAATATTCCATCGGATTTATGAGAATACCTGAAGCCGTGATTTTTGATATGGATGGCGTGTTAATTGACAGCGAACCGATACATATTGAAATTGAAAAACAACTGTTCGACAAACTGGGCATTGATGTTCCGGAAACTGTTCATCGAAGTTACATGGGGGCTTCCAATGAATTTATGTATTCCGATCTTCGATCGAGGTTTAAATTATCTGAATCGGTTACCGAACTGATAGAAAGCGATGAATTATTCCGAAGTGATTACTTTCATCGTCTTGATACAATTCCTGCCAATGAAGGATTGATCAGCTTACTCGGTCAAATTAAAGCGGTCGGATTAAAATTGGCGGTGGCCACCTCCTCCTCTCCCGAAATCGTTAGCATTCTTTTGAATAAGGGTGAAATCGCCCACTTTTTTGACGCCATTGTTACAACCACTGAGGCGGGAAAAAGTAAACCCTCACCCGATGTTTATTTACTTGCTGCCAAAAAGATAGGCGTCGTGCCAGAAAATTGTATTGTATTTGAGGATTCACCAAACGGACTTTCGGCGGCCAAAAGTGCCGGAATGTTTTGTGTGGTTATTCAGTCGGACAGCGATATTATTAAAGAGCTTTCCGGAGCCGATTACCTGATTCAATCTTTCACAGAGATTACACTGTCCAGATTAACAGATATTTTCTTATCAATCGAATAGTTGATTAAACAAACCAGCCCTTATTTATGAGCAAGTTTTTAAAAGGCGAGGCATTCGAGGTCGTCCACAACCGGAACTTCAGGCTCTTTCTGATCTATCGGTTCCTAATGACATCGGCTACGCTGATAAAGTCCATTTCTCAATATATATCTGTATTTTTAACCCGTTAATTAAAAAATATGGGAATGAAGGCAGTAATTTATACAAGGGTATCAACGGAGGAACAACGAACAGATAGACAAGGCGAAGAACTTATGCAGTACGCAAATAATAATGAAATTGAGGTTCTGGAATTATTTGAGGATAAGATTACAGGTAAAAGCAAACAGGAAAAACGGCGGGAATTTTCCGCAATGTTATCATATATTGAACTGAATGAAGTAAAATTAATTCTTTGTTACGAGGTTTCAAGATTAGGGAGGAATTTATTAAACGCACTGAACACAATTCAGGATTTAAAAGAACAGGGAATTAATATTTTCCTGTTAAAAGAAAATTCATTCACAATATCAAATAACCCTTCCAACCAACTAAATTTAAACATTCTCTTTTCAATTGCGGAGTTCCAAAGGGAGATGATTAAAAGTAATACAATATCAGGAATGCAGAGCAGTATAAGGAAAGGCGGTTCAGGGAGTAGTGATATAAAACAATACGGATATAAGAGAGAAAATAAAAAACTGGTAATTGATGAATTTGAGGCTGAAATAATAAGAGATATTTTTAAAAAATACTTGTCAGGGTATAGCATAATAGAAATAAAAAACTACTTAAATGAAAATAATATCCCGTCAAAATATATGAGATTAAAGGAATCGGGAATAATAAGGAAGAATTTGAGTGAAAGTTATGAATGGTCAACCGCCTCAATTTGTCGATTATTAAAAGCTAAATTATTAACAGGTTATCGGGTTTACGGTTCTGTGGAGTTGCAAGATGAAGCATTTAGGATTATTGATAATATTACATTTAGTGCGGTGGCGAATAGATTAGCAAATAAAAGAGATAGAGAACCGAACGCCCAAAAATATGAGAATATTTTTAAAGGTGTGTTAATCTGTGGTCACTGTGGCGGTGCAATGTATATGCAGAAAGGAACATCGAAAAAGACTAATCATTATAAATGTTTCAACCGATTTATTAAAAAAACCTGCCAACCTGCAAGGAATATTAATATTGATTTATTGAATAATTTAGTTTACAGTATTACAAAGGATTTTAAAGTTGATTCAAAGGAGGTAAAAAAGAAATTGAATGAGAATATTGAATTCATCGAGAAAAATAACAGTGGATTAATTCAGATTGAAAAGGAAATTGTAAAAAATATTACGGCAAATGAAAAATTAACGGATTTATATTTATCGGAAAGGATTAATATAATTTCCTTTGACAAGCGGGTTTTTATGATTAAGGAAGAACTTTCTTCATTGAATGATAGAAAGGATTCACTTTTAAAAATAAATGAAAAATTAGCGGAGGAATCGAATATATTAAACAGTAAAAAATTAGTGAATTTATTTGAACCTGTAATCTTTAAAGAAAATATTAAGAGCTTAGTGAAGTATATTAAGGTATCTTGTTTAAATGAAGAATTAATTACTTATGAGAATTTATTATTTAACTCAATATTACCAACGCCTTTAAAAATATTGAATGGTAAAGATATTCTTTATAAAATTGATGTTATAATGTTTGATGGAACGCACAATTTTATTTATTCAAATTGTTGGAAAAATGACGTACCAAAAATAATAACCGTTGGGAGGAAATAACCAATAAAAAAGCCTACTATGATTTAGATAGTAGGCTTTTCTTTGTAAGGCGGTGGGGTTATTCCTTTACTTTTTCAACTTTAATTTTAGTTATATTTTGCCGTGGCTTATAAGTCCTACCATGTTTTTCATAAACCGCTAAAAAATTCTTTTCCGCTTCCTGTTCAGTAATCACTTTTGATTTACCAGATTTAGCTTTATCCCAAATTTGGCGGGCTTCTAAAGATTCAATTTCAAATGGTGTTTTTACTTTCGGAATCTTAATATTTTTAATCTCTTCCAGAATCTTAATAATTTTTTTAAATGTATCAATCTTACTTTCATCAATTACAATATCAGAACTATTAAAAATAGCCTTTAAAAATTCATCTTTCCCGTTTATTGTTTCCTCAACTTTCTCATAGTCGGAAAAATTCACCTGTAATCTTTCAGCATCTTCCAACGTTTTAAAAGTATTTTCGGGGTTTACTTTGTGCCTGTAAAATACTTCTTTTATTTCGCCTAAATTTATTCCTAAATCTACAAGTTCGCCAATCGTGGCATAGATACTGTTTTTAAATTCACTATTTCTATAATCACATTTTTCAATCGGTTTAATCTTTTCAACTTTTTTAATCTCTTCGCCTTTTACAATCCCTTTATCCATAACTTTAAAATTTAATTAATAATCCAATTTCATAATCAAATATCATACCAAATACCAATTATTAAACTGAATTTTTACAGAAATAAATCGACTTGAAAATAAATGTTCGGAAATAATATTTTATATCAAATCATTTTCCCATCTATTTTCTGAATTTATTTCATTTTTATCTTCATACTCTCTAATCATCTGAATACATTCCGTATTAAAAAAATCTCTATCGTTTATATCGTGAAGTTTGTTATGACATTTTGCACACAAACAAATTAAATAATTATCCTTTGCCTCTCACGGTTTGCCATTATACGCAATATGATGGATTACTAAATTTGTGGTGCTGTGGCATCTCATACACTCTTCACCTCTTAATAAAAATATCTCTTTACGCCTTGCTTTTCATTCTGGCATTTTTAATAATTTTTGATAATCCGATTTATAGTTCATATCGTTTTACTTTTTTAATCGTTATTCCCCTTGTTACTTTTCCATCTATTCGCTTTGAACTTTCAATAACTTCAAACCATTTGCAGTTTTTAAGTATCGTAACAGCCGTTTTTCCGCTCTTAATTTTATGGGTTGTATATATTGATTCAATTACTTTTTTTGCTTCTTTATTCTCAATAAAAATATCTTCGCCAACTAACTTATAAAACTCATTATACAGTAAAGAAAGTGTTCTATCTGATTTGGCGTAAATCAATTCTTTAATCTCATTCTCAACATAATTACAACTTGAAATACCATTCTTACCAATTACATTATAAGCTTCTTTGAAAATCGGGTGTTCCATCTCATACCGTTCAATAATTGCGGAAAACTCATTTGATTCTCTTAGTTCAATATATTGTTTTAAAAGTTCCTTAAATCCGACGGTTGTAATCTTATTTAAAATAATATCATCACAATTAGCGTAAATCTGTTTAGTTACGTTCATATTTGCTTTAATATATGTATCTCTAAGGGTAATACCGTTTTGATAAGTATGATTAACTAAATTGAAATTGTGCCTTAAATACTTTTCCTTTAATTCTGAATATTTGTAACAATCGTTTTCCTCGTCATAATAACAAATCAAATCATCTATTTCCATTCGTTTGCTGTAAACCTGTCTTTCCAATTTATCTAATTTATTGTATGTCGAAATTACTATTTCAGTTTCATCCTTTAACTCATTTAATAATATAATAAAATCCTCTTCGCTTTGAACTGTTCGCCTTGTACTAAATATGTGCCAAATTTTGTCTTTAAATATATTATCATACTCTTTATTTGTTCTCAAACGTCCGACTATTTGGTACATTGTAGTTTCAATATCAATTAAAGTATGTTTTTTATTCCCGTCTGAAATAACTATTACTAAGGCATTATTTGAAAATAGGTTACACCCTTGAAAACCTTTTTTAGTAAAGAAATTAATCTTTGCATTCGGGGCGGTTGTTTCACTAATATCATACTCATTTAATATTGCATTATTTCTTATTGAATCGGAACAAACTATTTTTACTTCATCATTACTTAACTCACAGGATGAAAGTATTTCTTTAATACCATTCACAGAGTTTAAGAAAATATAAAGTTCCTCAACTTTTGTTGGCTCACCCTCATAATCTAAAAGCAAACCATCATTAAACTCATTAATAAGTGTAACAGCCGTTTTGTAAACATTACTTGTTTTTATTCTCACGGGCATTATAGTTCTTTGATGTTCCCAGACAATTTCAGTAAAGGGTAAATCTATCATACATTGCGGTAAAAACTCTTCATTTATCGGGGTTGCACTCATTAATGTATAATGTTTAAAATGTCCTAATAAACTGACAAGGTTATTAATTGCAACGTTCCTAAATCCCATATCTTCAAGTAATAAATGGTATTCATCTATTAATACTTTATATTCTGAACTATTAAAACCATTCTTATCTAACCATTTAATAAGTTTTGGTAAACTGTCATATGTAACAGCAAATTTGTGAATTGAGTTATTTAAAATATATTCTTTAAAATCCTTATATAAAACACCCTGTTGCAATCCGAATACTTTATAAGGTGAATTAATATCTTTCATTATACTATTTACTAAACCTTTATACGGACAAACTATTATATAATTACATTTTACTTTTAAAGTAACAAATGTACCGCCAACGTCCGTTGCTCGTTTACAAAATATCCCAAACGGCAAACCATTCTTTAACTCATCTATTTCACTACAATACCTTTTTTCTTTTGCATATATTATACTCATACTATTCTTATTTTATTATTCAATTTTATTCGGTTCTTAATTTCATTTATCTTACTGTAACATTTTTAATTATCTATATGGAATAAATTTGTAAAAATGTTACAAGGCACTTAAAAAAAGTTCCCGTATTAATACAGGAACAATTTGAACATTCGACATTTAAACATCATCACAATCATTTTCTTTTACTTTTAATCTTTCAATCTCATTATTTATTGCATCTCTTATCAATCGGGAAATTGTTATTTGGTTAATCTTTGCGTATTTAGTTATTAATGATTTCATTTCATTTGTCACTCTAATCATTATTTGAGCGTCATTTGTTAATATGTTCATAGTTTATTTATTTAAGTAGTGTTAATAATATTATTGCGGTAACATTTAAAATCAATTGTGCAATTACAATTCGATTAACATTCATAATTCAGTTGGTAATATTTTTAATTCTCATAGTGTTTAAAGTGTTATTCATTAATTAATTGAAAATCTATTGACTTGTATATATTGAGTATCTATTAATTATTTCATCTCATAAGGGGGAGGGGGGTTTCAAAGGAACAGGTCACACGCTTAACCACGCGGTATCTCTCGAAAACACGAACGGCAATATTATCTTTGTGGTGGGGTTTTATCTATGTATTACAAATTACCTTTATTATTCTGGAATTTGAGTAAATAAAGGGTAATTTGAATTTTTCATGTATTACATATTGTACTACATATTACTAGGGGTATAACTTGTATGTAAAATTTCACTATTTACAATATTTCATTAATAATCGAATTTTTGAATGGCTAAATCATTTCCTTTTACAAATTACCTCAACAATCTGAAAATACAAAGAATGAAGGTATGTTTTAATTCAGTTGTTGTAGGAAAAAAGAAATAAGAGAATTAAAGCACTCTTATTTTTTAAATCCGATGGACACAAAAAATAATTACCTATATATTAAGAGACTTTTTTCAAAAAATGTGTCCTAAAAAAAATCAAAAAACCCGTATGAATAAATTAAAAATTGAAATTGAAGAAGGTGCGAACTACCTGAGTGAATCAAAAAGTTTTGTAACCTTACCTACTAACTGTATTTTAGATAAAGGTAAAGTTGGTTGTAGGAAAAAAGAAATAAGAGAATTAAAGCACTCTTATTCTTTTTTAATCCAAAATGTCCTGAAAAAAGAACGCGGTGGTAATAGAAAATAAAAAAAGACAAAACATTTTAAATACTTATAAAATAGATAATTTTTAAAAATAACAATCAAAACTAAAAACAATGAAAATAAATGTATCAGAATCAGTAATTACAAATCATCCGCACTTTAAATTCATAAATGTATTACAAAATGAATCCGTACCCTTTAAGATTGGTTTTACTCCGTGGCTCAGGGGAAAGTCAAAGGGTAAATTAAATTTCTCTATCAAACAGGGTTTAAATCGTCCGGTCGGGTGAAAATCATCATAAGTACAACAATAATGTGTGAACTTGAGTGTTCGGTTTGCAACCTGACCTGCCAATAGGGAACGGGAACGAAGTTCTTGTACTCCCAATACCGTTTGCATATCATGGCAAGCGTTGGTGTTTGTACACGCCCCAAAGAAAATGTGCCACGTCCTGCAACAATGCTCAACGCCTGACTGGCATTGATGCCCACAAGCCAATCCGCCTCGCTGCGTGCTTTGGCAGCGTAGAACAGATTGTCGTAATTCTTACCTTCTTTCAAATTCTGCAGGCCCTCGCGTATTGCTTTGTCGGTAAGACTCGAGATCCAAAGGCGGTCAAAAGGTTTGGAACATTTGAGGTAGTCGTAGATATACCGAAAGATCAACTCTCCCTCACGTCCTGCATCGGTGGCGACAATAATTTTGTCGCATTTATCGAAGACCTCTTTGATGATGTTCAACTGTTTTAACGCTCCGGCATCGGGAGCGTAGCCCTTTTCTCCTTTGACCTGACGGGGTCGCAATATGAATTGTTCGGGCATAATCGGCAGGCGTTCTCTGCTGAAACCTGTGAAACCGTATTCATCAGGCATTGCCAATCCGACCAAATGCCCAAAGGCCCAAGTGACGATGTAGCCGTTACCCTGGATATATCCGTCTTTCTTTGCTGTTGCTCCGACAATAGCCGCTATTTCACGGGCTACTGACGGTTTTTCTGCTATTATAGCTGTTTTCATTGCTTTGTTTTGGATTTTAGTGGTTGTTTATTTCAACCGAAAAGCAACATCATGGTTAAGAAATTTTATGTCCTTTAGATTTCTTAGGCTCTTCTTTTTTCTCTTCTTTATTCTCTTTTTCTTTCGCCTTTTGCTGTTCGGTAGGTTT
Organism: Mariniphaga sp.; assembly: GCA_010906965.1. Classification (GTDB taxonomy): domain Bacteria; phylum Bacteroidota; class Bacteroidia; order Bacteroidales; family Prolixibacteraceae; genus JAAFHB01. Next base: position 9,019 of record JAAFHB010000030.1, read on the forward strand.
GGTCTGTCCGCTGGCCAATGGCTCTTTGACGTTCCTGGTGGCCTCGTTGGTCTTGCCATCGGAGTTGACCGCAACCTGTGTCCTGGCTGCATTGTCGGGCGTTACCTCTTTAACTTTATCTGGATTCCATTGATAGAATTTTGGCTTACCCTCTTCGAAATCGAACTTCACGTAGGCATTGTAGAGTTCACCTTTCTTATCGGTCATACCGTTTACATAAATAGTCCCTCCCTCTTTCAGGTTGGTGTGTTGTTCTCCTGACAGTTCAACACCGCCCAATTTCTTTGGAATAAAGTATCCCTGTTGTCCGGATTGGGATTGTTCTTGTTGTTTGCTTTGACCGGTTTGAATATTAGGCGCTTCAGTGTAACGCAACCCCAGACCTTTTCTGTCGGCATCTGCCTGTAAAGTGGCATTGAATGTTTTACCGTTGGTGGTCGTTAAACCTTCTAAATACACACCTTTACCCTCTTTCAAAAACTTCTGCTGCATATCATCAAGTTTTACCCCAAGAAATTCAGTAGGTATCTTGATCCTGTCTGCTCTGGCGGCAACCAGTTCGTTGGTCAGTTTATCGACAGAAAGATAGACGGGTGTCAATTCACCCGGCTTATATTCGGCATTGGCAATCCTGCCCAAATTGCCCGTCTGCCTGAAACTCGCCACGTCTTTGTCGGTAAACTTTACGCCGAAATAGGGTTTGCGCAGTTCAGGTTCATTTTGCCAGGCATGAACACCGAGCGTGATTTTACCTTCAGAATTTTCTTTGAAAGAGAGCCTTACATCGGTTTTGAGGGTGATGTCGTCAAATCTGCCGACAATAGGAATTAGAATAGGGGATTTTTGCCATTTAAGCATCGAATCGAGGCTACCGGTTTTTTCCAGTATCTCTTTCGTTACGCCCAATCTTTCCAACTGTTTCCAGTCGATACGGCTCTCATCAATGGGTTGAAAGGCTTTCTTCTGCCCGAAGTCTTCCGTTTTGAAGCGACTGTTCTCAATAGCTTCTTTGTTGGTTTCGGGATTTTTGAACATCTCCTGCAACGCTACAATGGTTTTCCCGACTGATCCAACCGGCACTTTGAAGAATTGGAAATGTGTCGGATCTTTGTATTGCCTCGTCAGATTGGAGAGAAAGTTCTCCAGTACGGTGCCCCCTTTGTCGATTTTGAGAAAATCGGGTTCGTTCTCTTGTGTGGGAGGAACGGTTTTAAGTTTGCCCTTCTCATCTGTTCCTGCTAAGACCTGCAACTTGTCGTTGTCTTTTTCTTTGACCAGCAGAACATCTTGTTCTTTTACATTTTCATCCATGATACATTATTTTTTAATACGCATTAACAGTAATGCGCATTAAAGGTAAGCGGTATCGTGACGGAGTTTGCAGGTTTCAATGACAATGGCTTCACTTGGCGTTGAGTGGCGTTATTTGGCTCCGCCGCTATGGCTGACTTCTCGAAAAGGATGTTTTTTAAACTCTCTGTTCTGAAAATAATACTTGAAAATTTAAATTGGATTTTGAATCGGCAATTATCCCGTCTATGAGCAAAAGCTATTCCAAATTACGCCCGACTTAGTCAACGCTATGACTAAACCTTACGTTCACCTAGCTTCATATTTTTCAATATCTTAATGCATTTTGTCTTGTTGTTTAACCTTTCATTCATATTTTTCAGGCTGAAAATAATGTTTTTTGCTTCGAATTATTATTTTAAAAGCTCTATATATAAGATGTATGCATAAATATTTATCATTTTAGTATTACTTTTAACGTAATAGATTAACTAAATCTTTAATTACCAATTTTATATGATACATTTATACCTGAATTAAATAATCGAAACGTAATTTCTTATATGTGTGACAGCGAACTAAGAGAAATGAAAAATGAGCGTGAAGGAGTAAAAAAGCACAAACAACGAAATGAATCGTAATTCCTTTATTCGCTTTCCACTCGCTTATCAAAACATTTGAATTAATAAAATGCAGTAATAGATTTTTCTTGTTACTTATGTAGGAGTATTCATTTGAAATATTTTTTATTTCACACAAAAAAGAGATTGGCTTCGTAGTGATGGGCAGTTTCATTTTGCATTACAATGGTTTAGAGATAATAACCAATATATAGATTAAAATTAATTTAAACTTGAACAGATGGAGACATTAACTGAAACAAAATTCTTTTTCCTGCTATCGGGTCAGATAACAGTAACAACATCACCAGAAAAAACAGCATTGGACACAGCGTACAAGGAATTTGTACACTTGGTTGTCGATAAATGTATGGGGCCAGCAACGCGAATACCTGTCTACTTCACGCTCAACTACACCCGCATTGAACTAGCCCAGCTGCAAAAAGAGAAATTTGCAACCGGGGCGGAAAAAAAATGAGCTAACGGCAGTCTATATTCAAAAAGGCTGCGAGGTACTTGATATGGCAATTGGCTGGCTAATCAATAAAGGAAATACACTGTCCGTGGCAATCGAAGCAAATAGGAAACTCGATGAACCTATTCCCACATGGACAGGAAAGGGTATCTATTTGCTGGAGATAATCTTATCAACCCAAGAAGCAGGATTCATAAATCATGGCAATCTGACAACCAAATTTATGACAGATTACTTTGCAAAGGTTTTCAACATCAGCATCAAGGATGGTTCGGGCGGATATGGGGATATGCGGGGACGCGTAAAAAGTCGCACGCCTTGCCTGGACCTAATGAAAAAGCTATTAGAGGAGAAAATGGACAGGGACGATGCAAAAGACAGAAAACGAAGGAAGTAGCGATTAACAAAAGCAAGAGCCGCTCAAATAGGCGACTCTTGCTTTGACTCATTTTGCGGAACAATCTGCCTTGGTCTTTCGCAGGAACTTTTTCCCGTCTACAGTCAAGATAGAATTCTTTGTTACGGTGACGGTTGTATTGACCATTGGAGGAACAATAGAAAACTTACACTTAACTACTGGTATACTCTTCGGTTGAAATAAACATAGATATACAGCAATTTCAAAGCACTTTTTTTTAACCTTTAGTGGACACCAGTGGTATCGACTATTGTTGTCTTATCATAGCTATACTCTTAATTTTTTAACAAATGCTGCAAATCTGGGTCATCCTTTATCCGCTTCAACTCATCTTTGACAATCTGTGCCGTATCTTTCTTAATGTTGTGGTAGTTGCTGTCAATCTGTGCTTTCATTGTATCCACACCGTTTTCGTCCATGAAATTGGTAATGACAGGGATTGGTTTGTAAGCTTTTATCCCGGCAGCCACCTTTGCATTATCCACCACAATTTCGGCGTGAAATATCTTCTGTTCGATACGCTCGTCAAAATTGTCCGAGACTGCTCCGACAAACATACCCTGCGTCAAATTGCTAATCTTCGATGCCGGGATCAAACTATCCAACTGAGTGGAAATTGAAGTCGATTTGTCATTGCGATTTATGGTCATTGACTGACGTTTTTGCAGGACTTTACCGAAACGCTCAGAGAGAGTTTTGGCTGTTTCGCCAACCACCTGCCCGCTGAAAATATTGCCTACCGTGTTCATCACCACCTTTGCCTCTTTGTCGCCATAGTCACGGTTCAACTGCGAAAAGTCCTGAAAACCCAAACAAACAGCCACCTTGTTACTGCGTGCGGTGGCTATCAGGTTGTCCAATCCTCTGAAATAGATTGTCGGCAACTCGTCGATAATGACCGAACTTTTCAATTGCCCTTTCTTGTTTATTAGTTTTACGATACGGCTGTTATACAGTCCTAATGCTGCCGAATAGATATTCTGCCTGTCGGGATTGTTGCCAACACACAAAATTTTAGGTTCCAAGGGGTTGTTGATGTCCAACGTAAAGTCATCGCCGCTCATCACCCAATAAAGTTGTGGGCTAATCATCCTCGACAACGGTATCTTTGCCGATGCGATTTGCCCCTGAAGCTGGTCTTGTGCTCCGCCCTCCCACGCATCCATAAACGGACTGAGGTAGTTCTCCAGTTCGGGATATGAGGTTAGAATCGGGAAAATATCGGTGTATTTTTTATTCAGCAACTCGATGGCGTGCGGAAATGTACAATACTTGCCGTCCTCGTAGATTTTCAGGTACCAAATAATGGCTGCCAATAGGATAATCGGAGATTCAACAAAGAAGTCGCCCTGCTTTTGAATCCAACTCTTATTCAAGTTCAGCATGATGGTATAGGCACTTTCATAAGCATCCGAAATATCCGTCATTGAAGCAGGGTTTATAGGGTTACATCGGTGCGAACGGCGTGGATCATCAAAGTTAATCACATAGAATTTAGGTACAATCTTATACCCCTTTTGATTGTTCAACAAGTGGTTATAGGCAATGGTTGATAGATCATCGAATTTAAAATCATACACATACATCGAGAATCCTTTCTCAATCTGCTGTTTCAGGAAGTTGTTCACCACCGCATAAGACTTACCCGAACCGGGTGTTCCAAGAACTATGGTGGCACGAAACGGATTAACCACATTTATCCAACCATCATACTGCTTTTTCTTGTACCAAAATTTTGACGGCAGGTTGACCGAATATTCATTCTCCATCAATTGGGTTTCCTGCATAAAACTTTCGTTCTCCATATTGAAAACGTCTTCCATGAGATTACTTTTCAACAGGCGGCTCATCCAAAGTCCGGCCACCAAAAGGCAGATGAAACCTGCGGTGAGGGTTGCGATATAAAATGCAGTATTTGTCATCAACGGCAAGGGCAGATAGAGCAACCAAGAGTTCAGAAAGAACAGTACAAAACCTGCTGCGAGGTTGCTGTTTATCTGTGTCCAGGTGATTCTCTCCTCTTTCACACCCTTGGTTCCCAGACATGATAATGCAAGGAAAACTACGGCAAAGAGTTTTGTCCAGAGTATCGACGAGAACAGCCCTGTTGTATTTTGAAAGTTGAGCAATATCTTGTCTATCACACCGATATTGAAATTCCAATCTACTATCGCCTGATAGCAAAACCAATAGATGTTCATCACAACGAACAGAATACTTATCGCCCGCATGAACTCCATGACTTTCGCCAATCCTCTTAAATCATCTTCGTTTTGCATAATTCAGATTTTTAAATGTTTATAATCTTCGTTGTTTTTTCTTTTTCCGTTTCATACGCCTTGCAAATGCTTCCTCTTCGGGGTCCTGACCGTGAGCTTCTGCGCAGAGCAATCCTGCCACTGCGTCGAGGGCATTATCGCCGTCTCGATGAGCTGCCGAAGAAGACTCAAATGAGTGGGTGGTCATATCCGGCTGTTGATGCTTATCATTCGATGTAGCAGAAGCGAACGGAGATTGATGTGCATACAGCTCATTAAATACATTGGCAGAAAACTCCTTGCCTAAGCGGGAACCATTGAACACGCATTGATTGTTGTGGTCAATGAATGTCGCTCCGTAAATTCGCCCCTGTTCATTTTCCCGAAACAGCACCGATACGCCTTGCTTTGACAACTCACTTTCAAAGCCGGAACGGTTGCCAGTTGCCTTTATCGCCCATGCAACACGCTGTTTGGTCTGCTCCCGGAATTTCTTATCCTTAATAATAGCTTTGGACTTTTCTGAGCGCTCGTGGACCGCGTTGTATCCTACCGATTTGCCAAATAGGGACGACTTGAAAGGGTTGCCAACCTTGTCGCCTTTATCGTCTGTGGCGAAGTAGACCAACCCGTTGTACTGTTTTTCCCTTACAACACCTTTAACCTCTTCTACCTTAATATTATAGAGTGCGAGCAAAGCCCTGTACTCATTGAAACTCTGAAAGTGGTAACCAGTGGCAAAGGATTTTATCACATTGGCAATCTGACTTTTTACATCACCACTGGCCAAATCAATCTTTTGCGGTTGATGCGCTTCACGTTGCTGTTTCTCAGCTGGGCGCAGACCATACTTCTGCTCCAACCCACGGGTGATGTCCTTTGAACGGCGATGCTCGAATTTGTCGTTAATCTTCTTTCCCGTTTCATCGACACGCAGCGATACGATATGCAGATGATGCCTGCCGATATCCTCATGCTTGTAAACCATATAGGGCTGATTACCGTAACCGAGCTTTTCCATATACTCCTGTGCAATGGCAGATAGCTGTTCATTCGTCAACTTATCGTCAGGATGTGGGTTCAGCGAGATGTGGATAATCGGCTTTTCGGTTTTGATGTCCTTTTGTAATTGGTTTTCAAAATCCGCCATACAGGTGTGGATATTAAAGTTTCCATCTGCACTTTCGGTCATCTTATTGCTGCACAAAACCCGCCCTTTCTCCTGGTCAATCTTCTGTTGATTGTACGCCAACGCCCCGAAAAGCGAACTTCCTACGTTGATTTTCGCAACCATTTTTGCTCAAATTCTTCGGTCAGTCTGATGATTTGACGGTTCAGAGCGACCAGTTCTTTCGTTTCATTCTCCAGCTTATAGAGAAAGGCTAGGGCTTTTTTCTCAGTGAAGTTGGCGTTTAGCGCCTTGATAAGTTGGTTGTAATTAACGCCTATCCCTCTGAATTGCGCATAAAAAGTGGTTAGGCGTGTGTAATAATCAACTGCTCCTTTGTCGATTTTAATCACCTTAAACTCCTCATTAAATATCCTCGACACGATAAAATGTGCTTTGGTTCGCATACCCGAACGCTCGAAGAGTGTCAGAAAACGGGCATGATCGGCGGAGTTGAACCGTACCATGCAGCAGTAGACCGCAGGGTCTTGCTTGGGGATTCTGCCCCCTTTTCTCCCGATGGGAGATGTCTCATTTTTATTATTCATAACTGTGGATTTTAGTGGATCATTAAAGACTCTCGCTGAATTAATAATTGTGTCCGATTCGCCATAGCGACATTTTATTTACGACTTCGGAGTAAATAAGCGCCCTCTGCAAGAGCAAGGGTTTTGAGTAACCGAAAGGATTTCGGGTTACTCAGAACACACCTTGCTATTATCTGACGATAATAAAATCCGCAAAAGGCGGATTGAGCATTAAACTTATTGACTTGCGATGATAGCATATTGACTTGAGTTATTACTACGATGCAAAGTTCAGCGGAAATATTGAGGTCAGCGCCATAGCGAGTTACGCCAAACAAAGCCAATCAAAGCCAAGTGAAGCCAGGTGGGTTGGAAAGTGAATTTATACTGCTTTTTAGGCTTTCATTTGTGTGAAAATAACAAATCAAGTAAATGATTAAGTGCAGAATTATCGGTGCACGACAATATACAGATGAGGGAATGAAAAAGAAAAAAATAAAATCATTCAATGGGCGATTTTTCAATGAGGCAATTTGGCGATGAGTTGCTGAGGGACAAATGTCAATCACTGTTCTGGTATTGGTTCCAATTAGCATTGTCGTATTGCCGTACTGACGTATTGTCGTACTGTTTTACAACAACAAATCATCAAAGAAATGAGACAATTAATATCCACATAAACAATTAATTGCAGATTTATATAAATGTCAATTTATCCACTTAAAAAAACAATGAGATGAGAAAACAACCTAAGTACGTTGCATTCTCCACCCAAAAGGGCGGAGTTGGCAAATCAACTTTTACCGTAATCGTAGCCAGTATGCTGCATTACATGAAAGGGTACAATGTCGCTGTGATAGACTGCGACTTTCCGCAACACAGTATCAAAGGCTTGCGTAAGCGGGATATCGACCAGGTGGTGAATAATGACTATTTCAATAAGCTCGCATTTGAGCAGTTTGCAGCACTTAATAAAAAGTCGTACCCCATCGTCGATAGTAGTCCCGAACAGGCGATTGCAACCGCCAATGGATTGGTAGAATCGGACAATATGGAGTTCGATGTGATTTTCTTCGACCTGCCAGGAACGGTAAATAGTCGAGGTGTGATTGATTCGCTTTCGGCAATGGACTATGTGTTCGTCCCGATAATTGCTGACCAACTGGTTTTGGAAAGCGGATTGCGCTTCGCCAATATCCTAAGCGACAATATTGTGGTAAAACACGGCAATAGACTCAAAGAACTCTACCTATTTTGGAATATGGTGAACGGACGAGAGAAAACAGAACTCTACGATGTCTATGAAACGGTGATTAGGGAGTTGGGCTTATCATTGATGCAGACCCTTATCCCAAACTCCGTCCGATACAAGAAGGAGGTATCCAATGACCGCAAAAACGTGTTCCGCTCCACGCTATTCCCACCTGATAAAACACTACTTAAAGGGAGTAACCTCGAAGAGTTGGTAGAAGAAATATGTCAAATCATAAAACTGTAACACAATGGCAAATGAGAATGAAACAAAGCCCGGCATAGAGCGTGAAGATTATATTAAACGGCTGATTGCAGGGAATTACGCCACTTCTAAAAAGGAAGCAAAGGAAGAGCCTGTTAGCCAGTCGGAATCTGCACCCGAAGAAGAACAAGTACCCATTGAAGCATCTTCGGAGAAGCCAAAGGAATTAACAAAACGTAAACACAATGTCGCTCCCGACTACAAAGAAGCATTCCTGCAAAAAAAAGAAATCAAGACGCGGCAATGTGTTTATATCAGTCAGCAGGTACATGATGTAATCTCCAAAATAGTTCGTGTGATTGCCGATAAAGAGATATCAGTAGGCGGCTATATAGATTCCGTATTGTTGAAACATCTGGACGAACATAGGGATGAAATTAACGACCTCTACCGCAAGCAGATAAATAACCTGATCTAACATGTTATGGTACTACTATTAATTATTGTAATCGTCTGCCTGGCCTGGCTGCTTTATCCGCAAATAAAACAGCGATTTGAAAAACCTGTACCCAAAGGGGCTGAAAACTATCGGACCATTTCACGCCAAGAGGTGGAAATTATGGGTAAAAGCAGGTTCGTGCTACGCCAATCTACGCCAAATGAAGCCTCTGAAAGCCAAGTCACTAAACGGCTTGACAAAGAGACTATATTTGCTGCAGAAGCCGAAAAAAGCAAGGATATCGTAGTTCCTGAGAAGGAGTTGGAGGGCGTATTTTCCAACGCTTCCAACGCTCAAAACGAACTGCTGGATATTGATATTGAGGCGGAGTATGACACGGATGAAAAACCCGGTTGGGACGAAGAGGCAATGGAACTGGAACTGGAACTGGAGCAGGCTCTCGGACACGAAGTGAATTATGCTGACGGGGTGACTTTTGAGGATATTGAGGACACCATGAAAGTCCTGTCCAATGACAACTCCGGAAGCGAAGAACAAGACCAGGCGGGCGAAGTTCTCTGCCGCATACAAAGCAGCGATATGTTCGGGCAGATGGTATTGAGCAGCGATACCAACGGGGCGAAGGTTAAGTCATTATTGGCATTTCACATGGCTAAGTTCAATAAAAGGAATAACGAAAGTGGAGTTCCTGAAAGCGGGAAACATGATTTGACGGGATTTCTATCATAACAAAAAACAGTGAAAATATGAAAAAGGTTGATTACGGCTGACAGTCAGGCCACCACTAAAATCGCAGTAAAACAGTATTAACCGCCGCGCGGGCCATCCAACTCACACGGCACAATTTCAACTCATTATGACAAAAAAGAGATTTATCATTTGTGCAGCCTTCCTCCTGGCTGCAAGTTGTGCGTTCGCACAGGGCAACGGCAGCGCAGGTATCACGGAGGCTACGACCATGGTCACGTCCTACTTTGACCCTGCCACCAAGTTGATTTACGCCATCGGTGCAGTTGTCGGACTCATCGGGGGTGTAAAAGTCTACTCGAAGTTTTCGAGTGGCGACCCCGATACAAGTAAGACCGCAGCTTCATGGTTCGGGGCTTGTATCTTTCTGATTGTAGCGGCTACCATTCTTCGATCATTCTTCTTATAACAAGCGGCATGACAAACTATCCGATTAACAGAGGGATAGGCAAACCGGCGGAATTTAAGGGTTTGAAATCGCAATACCTGTTCATTTTCGCTGGTGGCTTACTGGCGCTGTTCATTGTATTTGTGGTGATGTACCTGGCAGGTATCGGCCAATGGATTTGCATAGGTTTCGGAGTTATTACGGCCTCCACGTTAGTGTGGGCAACATTCTACCTCAATGCAAAATACGGAGAGTTCGGTTTGATGAAATTTCAGACCCGCAATAGCTACCCCAGGTATATCATCAACCGCCTGAGTTTTCCCCGCCTGTTTAAACACCCTGAAAAACAAGAAGAAGTATGAGAAATAGATTGAAAGCTGCTACCCTGGAGAGCAAATTTCCGCTACTGTCGGTAGAGCATAATTGTATCGTCAGCAAAGATGCCGATATAACGATTGCCTTTCGTGTGGAGTTACCCGAACTTTTTACCGTCACCTCGTCGGAGTACCAGGCGATACACTCGGCATGGGTCAAAGCTATCAAGGTGCTTCCGAACTACTCGGTTTTGTACAAACAGGATTGGTTTATCAAGGAGAACTACGCGCCGGACACCAACAAAGACGACCTTAGTTTTCTTTCCCGTTCATTTGAGCGACATTTCAGCGAACGCCCATTCCTGAACCACACCTGCTACCTGTTCCTGACCAAAACGACAAAAGAACGTATGCGACAACAGAGTAATTTCAATACGCTCTGCCGGGGTTTCATTGTTCCCAAAGAGGTCAGCAAGGATGCGATTGCCAAATTCATGGAGAGTGTCGGGCAGTTCGAGCGCATCATGAACGACAGCGGATTTGTACAACTGACCCAGCTAACCACCGATGAGATTGTCGGGACAGACGCGCAGTCAGGCATAGTGGAGAAGTATTTTTCGTTATCGCAGCAGCACAACACTTCGTTGCAGGACATCGGCATCAAAGCTGACGTTATGCAGGTTGGTGACAATATGGTGTGCCTGCACACGCTGTCCGACCCAGAAGACCTGCCATCGAAAGTTGCCACTGATATCCGTTATGAGAAACTATCCACCGACCGTAGTGACAGTCGTTTGAGTTTTGCCGCTCCCGTCGGGGTGTTGTTGTCCTGTAACCATGTCTACAACCAATTTATATTCCTTGACGACAGTTCCGAAAACCTTAAAAAGTTTGAGAAGATGGCCAGGAATATGCACTCGCTCTCGAGGTACAGCCGGGCCAATCAAATCAATAAAGAGTGGATCGAGCAATACCTGAATGAGGCACATTCGCAAGGGTTGACATCTATCCGTTGCCACTGCAACGTGATGGCATGGAGCGATGATACGGAGGAACTCAAACACATCAAAAACGATGTGGGCAGCCAGCTGGCACTCATGGAGTGCAAGCCCCGCCACAACACGGTGGATATACCCACTTTGTTTTGGGCGGGAATCCCCGGCAATCAGGCAGACTTTCCGGCAGAAGAATCTTTTTACACTTTTATCGAACAGGCGGTTTGCCTGTTCACCGAAGAAACGAACTATAAAAGTTCGTTGTCGCCTTTCGGCATCAGGATGGTTGACCGCATGACAGGTAAACCTTTGCATTTGGATATTTCCGATATGCCGATGAAAAAGGGGATTATCACGAACCGTAATAAGTTCATCCTGGGACCATCGGGAAGTGGGAAATCCTTTTTTACCAACCACATGGTGCGCCAGTATTATGAGCAGGGAACGCATATCGTGTTGGTAGATACTGGTAACTCCTACAAAGGATTGTGTGAACTCATTAACCGTAAAACGCATGGTGAAGATGGGGTTTACTTTACCTACACCGAAAAAAATCCGATTGCGTTCAACCCTTTTTATACCGATGACGGGCTGTTCGATATCGAAAAGCGTGAGAGTATTAAAACGCTGATTCTAACGCTTTGGAAACGGGACAATGAACCGCCGACACGCGCCGAAGAGGTGGCGCTGTCCAACGCCGTGAGCCTCTATATCGACAGGTCGAAAACGGGAGAGATTAAGCCCTCGTTCGACACTTTTTATGAGTTTGTGGGTGACGGGTACCGGGAGATTCTGACTGCAAAACAAGTCCGGGAAAAGGACTTCGATGTGGCGAACTTCCTCAATGTACTTGAACCATACTACAAAGGTGGTGAATATGACTACCTGCTAAACTCTGACAAGCAGCTCGACTTGTTATCCAAACGCTTTATTGTATTTGAGCTGGACAATATTAAAGACCACAAAATCCTGTTTCCGATAGTTACCATCATCATCATGGAGACCTTTATCAACAAGATGCGCAGGCTCAAAGGTATCCGCAAGATGATATTGATAGAAGAGGCGTGGAAAGCGATTGCAAAAGAAGGTATGGCTGAGTACATTAAGTATTTATTTAAGACCGTCAGAAAATTTTTCGGAGAGGCTGTTGTGGTAACGCAGGAGGTTGATGATATTATCGCATCGCCCATTGTCAAGGAGAGTATCATCAATAACTCGGATTGCAAGATACTATTGGATCAACGAAAGTATATGAACAAGTTTGATTCTATACAGGCTTTGTTGGGTCTTACCGAAAAAGAGAAAGCACAGGTCCTATCCATCAACCTTTCCAACAATCCCAGCCGCTTGTACAAAGAGGTGTGGATAGGCCTGGGAGGCGTTCAATCTGCTGTCTATGCCTGTGAAGTTTCATTGGAGGAATACTACACGTACACCACCGAAGAGACCGAAAAAATGGAACTGTTCCGTATAGCCGACAAGCTCGACGGGAATATGGAACTCGCCATTAAACAATTGGCGGAAACAAAGAGAACTGAAAGTAAATAATTCGGCGAAAGCTGTAACAAACACTAAAATCAATTAAAATGAGAACGAAAATTATAATTACTATGATGGCTTTAATGGCATACTGTATACCGTCCAAAGCCCAGTTTATAGTCACCGACCCGACTAACATCGCAACGAGCATTGTGAATGCAACCAATCAGATTATCCAGACTTCCTCCACCGCAACCAACATGATTAACAATTTCAAGGAGGTTAAAAAGGTGTACGACCAGGGGAAGGAGTATTACGACAAGATGAAAGCGGTCAGCAATCTTGTCAAGGATGCCAAAAAAGTGCGGAATACCATTCTGCTTGTCGGCGAAATCTCTGACATCTACGTCAGCAGCTTTCAGAAGATGATGGCAGACCAGAATTTCAGAGTAGAGGAACTTTATGCCATTGCTCATGGATATACCGTTTTGTTGGAAGAGAGTGCCGATATGCTTGGGGAGTTGAGAGATGTGATCAACGTCAACGGTCTTTCGATGACCGATAGCGAACGGTTGGACATCATCAACAACGTGTATGACCGGCTGAAACATCAACGGGATCTTGTGAGCTACTATACCCGAAAGAACATTGCAGTATCCTACCTGCGCGCCAAAAAACAAGGTGATGCTGACCGGGTGTTGAAACTGTACGGAACATCTGACGAGAAATATTGGTAACCGATGGATTGGGATAACCTACATCAGATTTTACGAAATCTGTACATCGAAATGATGCCGCTTTGCGGTGACATGGCAGGTGTAGCGAAGGGCATTGCCGGACTTGGTGCACTGTTTTATGTATCATCCAGGGTGTGGCAATCGCTCGCCGGAGCCGAACCGATAGATGTCTATCCGCTACTCAGACCTTTCGCCATCGGGCTTTGCATCATGTTCTTTCCAACATTTGTGTTGGGGACCATCAATTCGGTGATGTCGCCCATTGTGAAAGGCTGTAATCAGATGCTTACCACTCAGACTTTTGATATGAATGAATATCGCAGACAAAAGGACCTGTTGGCGTATGAGGCGATGATGCGTAACCCCGAAACCGCCTACCTGGTCAGTAACGATGAGTTTGACCGGCAGTTGGACGAACTGAGCTGGAGTCCGGGCGATTTGGCAACCATGACGGGAATGTATATTGAGCGTAGTATGTACAAAGCAGGAAAGGCTATTCGTGATTGGTTCCGGGAGTTATTGGAGATCCTCTTTCAGGCGGCATCGCTGGTGATAGATACAATACGGACGTTCTTTTTGATTGTCCTCGCCATACTTGGACCGATTGCTTTTGCAATATCAGTCTTCGATGGCTTCCAATCAACCATGACGGCGTGGATAAGCCGCTACGTCAGTGTCTATCTGTGGCTGCCGGTGTCAGATTTATTCAGCACAATCCTGGCAAAAATACAGGTATTGATGCTTCAGAATGACATTTCCGAACTGCAAAACAACCCCAACTTCTCAATTGATTCGTCCAATACGGTCTATATCATATTCATGATAATCGGCATCATCGGTTACTTCACAATTCCGACAGTGGCAGGATGGATAATCCAGGCAGGGGGTATGGGCAATATGGGTAAGAATATAAACTCCACAGCCATGAAAGCAGGAGGTATTGCAGGGGCAGCCACGGGAGCAGCCACCGGAAATATCGCAGGCAGACTGGTAGGAAATAAATAAAACAGAAGAATATGGAATTTAAAAGTTTAAAAAATATCGAAGGGAGTTTTAAGCAGATACGCTTTTTCGGCATCGTCTTTATCTGCCTTTGTGCCGTCATCACAGGTTATGTGGTTTGGAACGCCTTTAGTTTTGCCGAAGCACAACGACAGAAAATCTATGTGCTGGACAGCGGTAAATCGTTGATGCTCGCCTTGTCGCAGGATATGGCGCAGAACCGACCCGTCGAAGCACGGGAACACGTAAAACGCTTTCACGAGCTGTTCTTCACGTTGTCGCCCGATAAGAGTGCCATCGAGAGTAACATCAAACGTGCGCTTTTCCTTGTTGATAAAAGTGCCTTTGGGTACTATAAGGATTTGACTGAAAAGGGGTACTACAACCGCATCATTTCGGGCAATATCAACCAAACCATTCAGGTAGATAGCGTGCTATGCAATTTCGACACCTATCCCTACAATGTGGCTACCTATGCCCGTCAGATAATAATCCGTGAGAGCAATATCACCCAGCGCAGTCTGATCACCCGCTGCAGGCTTATCAACTCTGTCCGCTCGGACAATAATCCGCACGGGTTCACGATGGAGGGTTTCGAGGTGGTGGAGAACAGGGATTTAAAAATAACTGACAGATAAGTGCCTCCCGCCTCACGGAATAATTTTACTGAATTTCTTAAAAACCGGATAAACAAGATAAACCGGATAAACCGGATAAACAGGACAAATAGTACAAAATGAAACAAAAATTAAAACAGGTCAGGCAGTGGATAGAACAGCGCCTGCGCAAATTATGCGGGGGGCTATCTCCCGAAAAGCGACTGATAACAATCCTTTCGATGTGTCTCATCTTTGGGATAGCCTCCATTTGGATATTTGTCAGTTCAATCTGCCAAATCGGTAAAAAAGATGGGCAGGAGATTAAAATCGGGCATATACAACCGCCAGAAATGATCAGACTCAACGACAGTATAAACGTACCAAAACATCAATTGTATGAACAACGACAATCAACAAACGAAAGAGAGTAGTCCCGAAAAAAAGGGAATGGATGTCAAACAGAAGCAGATACTTAAAAAGTATGCCGTTTTTGCTCTTATGGCAATAGCCTGTGCCATCTGTATGTTGCTGATATTCTCTCCCTCCGATGATGCTAAGACGAAAGAACCGGGAACAGCCGGCTTTAACACCGTCATACCGATGCCCAAAGAAAAGGGCATCGTAGGCGACAAAAAGATTGCCTACGAACAGGAACAGGTAAAGCAGAACCAACAGGAGAAGATGCACTCGCTTAGCGACTTTGCAACAATGACGGGTGGCGACAAGAGCAAGCCTGCTCCCGGCAATACTGCACCTGCAACGCAACCGGTCTATACGCCAAAAACGACAAGTTCGTCTATTCAGAGTTCTGCCAATGCAAACAGAAATATTAATCGCACATTGGGAACATTCTACGATTCCCCCAAGGCAGACACCGAAAAGGAGAGGCTTGCCAAAGAGTTGGAAGAGGTTAAAGCCCGGCTGGCAGATGAAGACAGCCGTAAAAATGCGGCAAATGAGCAGTTGGCAATCATGGAGAAATCGTACCAAATAGCGGCGAAGTACATTCCGATGGGTGCCGTTCCGACCGAAACGGAGCAACCCAAACCAACGTCATCAGCCAAAACCGCTGTTGTTCCAATCTCTCAGGTTGTGGAGCGAACTGTGTCGGCATTGCAGCAGGATGTTACCAATGCCGGGTTTGTGACATCGTTCAGCCAACCCCGAAACATGGGTTTCATAACCGCTACCGCCGTATCAAAGGGCGAAAGCAAAAATACTATTTCCGCTTGTGTCCACGAAGACCAAACGTTGACAGACGGCCAAAGTGTCCGTCTGCGTTTACTGGAGCAGATGAAAGCGGGGGCTATCGTTATTCCGCGCAATGCCATTATTACGGGTACCGGCAAGATACAGGGCGAGCGACTGGAGATAACAATCAACTCGTTGGAGTATGCAGGTACGATTCTCCCCGCAGATTTGCTGGTCTACGATACCGACGGACAAAAGGGCATCTTCATTCCCGGCTCAATGGAGGTCAACGCCATCAAAGAGGTGGCAGGCAATATGGGGACGAGTGCAGGAACAAGCATCAGCCTTGCGGGAAGTCCGGGGCAGCAGCTTGCTGCTGATATGAGTAAAGGCCTGATTCAAGGGGCATCGAAATACCTGTCAAAGAAAATGCAGGTAGTGAAAGTCAGCCTCAAAGCAGGTTACAAACTAATGCTCCTGCCAAAAGCAAATTAAAAACACCACTAAAATCCATTAAAATGAAACAGTTAATTCTCATTGCAGTCCTTATTTTCGGAGCAATTTCAGTCAATGCACAGCGCCAAAGCAATGTATCAACGGGCGACCTCTACGAAGGTTTTTCCCGTAAAATCACCTATGACCGCATGATTCCGCCTTACGGGTTGGAGGTCACCTTCGACAAGACAGTACACATTATTTTTCCCTCTGCGGTCAGGTATATTGACCTGGGTTCAGCGAACCTGATAGCAGGTAAAGCAGACGGAGCGGAGAATGTAGTTCGTGTAAAGGCTGCTGTTCGGGGCTTTGAAACAGAGACTAATTTTGCCGTTATCACCGATGAGGGTAACTTCTACTCGTTCAATGTGAAATACGCCAACGAACCCGAAAAACTCAACATCGAGATGAAAGATTTTATGCACGATGGAGATGCCGTTAATCGACCGAATAACAGCATGGAGATCTATTTGAAAGAATTGGGCAATGAGTCCCCAAAAGTGGTTCAACTAATAATGAAATCGATATACCTGAGCAACCAACGAGAGATTAAACACATCGGCTGCAAACGTTTCGGCATTCAACAAACCCTCAAGGGAATTTATGTCAATAACAGCCTTTTGTACTTCCACACACAGATTAAAAACAATTCAAATGTGCCGTTTGAGGTCGATTTTATTACGTTCAAAATAGTTGACAAGAAAGTCGCCAAACGTACCGCCATTCAGGAGCAGGTCATCTATCCCGTGAGAGCTTACAACAACGTTACCGAGGTTAAGGGCATGAGTTCCGAGAGGACAGTCTTTGCGATGGATAAATTCACTATCCCCAACGACAAACAGTTGGTGGTAGAACTCTTCGAGAAAAATGGCGGACGACACCAAACCTTTAACGTCAATAACTCCGACATCACAGGTGCCGAAGTGATTAACGAACTTGAAGTTGAGTAGTATAAGAGTCATTATATATTATTGTTGCGTTGCTTGCCCTCGCTGTGGGGCAGGCAAACGCCCAACTATTTGCATGTTACGAAACATCTAACTGGAGTGAAAAGCAGTTGTTTGACGGCTTGACCTTGCAAAGCTGCGACAGTTTCATTTATGGTGGGGCAATTACACTCGAACTGGAGTGCTTCTGACTGACAAAATTGTACTGATTCTAAACACCCGTGAGCGTGTGCTGTGGGGAACTCCGACAGGACAATTCTTCACGCAATGTGGAATAGGAATTAAATTTATAATCAACTGATTATAAAAAAAGATAAAACGTGGATTAGCAATTTGCGCAAAACTGGCAGCTATAGTGCTGCTGGTTTACCATGCAAATGTTACATTCCTCAGCACTTCATTGCCAATTGCATTTGGTAACCAACAGTATATTTGGAGTATATTAAGATGATCTAAATCACCATCCGAAATCCAATATCGCAACAGCAGAAAAACAAATGCTGCATTTAAAAAAAGCAACAACTGGTCATTTCACGCGTTTTCGACGATTTTCAGTGTCAAAAAACGTCCAAAAACAGACTAAAAATAGAAACCTAAATATACCGTTCACCCAGAAATCAATACCGTTCACCCTTGATTTCATACCGTTCAATAAGTTTTTTATAAAATGCTATTTCATCATGATTTTAAGAAGGATCTTTAAGAACCAATCTTTTTAAAAGTTTATTAAACACCTACTATGATGAAATACTTCAATAAAAATTGTTTGACAAAGGTAGCAACCTTTTTGCTTTCAATGACATTTACTCTAATTGGGCAAAATTCGCATGGTCAAAGTAGCTCATTTGCACCAAAAGACTTCATGAAGACACCTCCCTCACCAAATGCAGCTCAATTGGGAAGTTTCGGGGCAGCTGAAGTAGGTTTATTTACAGGCACGGCTCAGTATTCGATACCGCTATATACTTTTGAATCCTCCAATTTATCATTGCCCATTTCGTTGAACTATAGTTCAAACGGGTTGAAAGTAGATGAACTGACATCTTGGGCAGGGCTTAACTGGGTCTTAAGTGCCGGTGGTGTGATAAGCCGCTATAGAAAAGGAACAGTCGATAAACCAGGTGGCAGAACACCAGTGCCAAATTGGAATAACATGACAGCAGAACAAAAATATGACTTCTGTTTTAATGCTTCAAGCCTTGGTGGCATTGGCAATGAACCTGATATTTTTTCTTACAGCCTACCTAATTATTCCGGGAAATTTGCATTTGATGATAGCGGGAAACCGGTATTATTCCCTTATGCAAATCTTAAAATTGAAACGAATCCACCCACTTCAAATTCCTACACTTTTTTTAATATTACAACACCAGATGGGATTATCTATAAGTATTCAGATTCCGAGCAAACGGGCCAGCCCTCAGAATCGACTTACCCAAGTTCCTGGTATCTCTCAGAAATTATCCATCCCAAGGGCGATTCTATTACTTTTCATTATGATGGTGCCTGGATTACACAGTATTTAGCGACTGCACAAAACGTATCCGTAGTTGTGGAATTAACAGGATCGGGTGGAGGTACTCCTCCACCTGAGAATATCGAAAAAGTAATCAAATGCACCAATTACGTTCTTTTTTTAAAAGAAGTAGATTTTCATAAATACGGTAAAATAATATTCGAAAAATCAGCCGATCGATCAGATGCTGATGGAGAATATAAATTGAATAAAATTGTAATAAAAGACAGTAATGGAACCCAAGTAAAAGCGTTCAGCTTTTGGTATCAGTTTCCTTATAGAAATAATAGCTATCAGGCCAATGCGAATGCAACTATTGGCGACTTTGACATGCTCACTGGCAAGAACAATTACCGGATGTTCCTTGACTCCCTTCAACAGCTTGATGCAACCAATACCCGGATTTCTTCTTATAAATTTAATTACAATAGCTTAGACGGATTGCCTGCCAGGTTTAGCTATTCTCAAGATCATTGGGGCTATTTTAATGGTAAGTTTAATGAAGATCTTGCACCGTTTAGCGCTGTTCCCACTATGAATCGAAACGCTTTTTCAAATATGGTCACATCATATGCAAACAGGAATGCAGATTACAATTTTTCAAAAAGAGGAATGCTGAATAAAATCACTTTCCCCACAGGTGGGTATACTACAATTGATTATGAAGCGCATAAAGGTAGTACAGGAAAAGAAATTGGAGGATGCAGGGTTTTAAGGACAACGAGTTATGCATCACCATCGGCAACACCTCAGATCAAAAAGTACATTTATCCATATCTTGAGAGCGCAATTGATACAATTTATTATCAGACATATAAGGCCTATTACAATGTTTCTTGTGGTCCATCATGTCAATCGTCAGGATCATACACAGTAGGCGTATTGAGCTCAAACTCTTTATATGGTGTATATATAGATGGGAAATACCATGTCGTTTATCCAACCATAGAAGTTGATGATGGAGAAAACAAGGAAAATGGTAAAACAGTTTACGATTTCGACTATAGTTGGGATTCACCCGGTACCCCACTAAATGGTCAACCAGTTTACCCATTGGCAAAAAGCAACTCAGGTTTTGACAGCGGACTAAAAACAGATTCCGAAATAAGCGACAACTCTAATACAGTTAAGAAAAAAGAGACCATAACTTACAATAAAGCGGAAATGGGAAATTATAAGGTAATCCATTGCATGGCTGTTAATGCAAGACCTCAAGATAATAATGTTTTTATGACAAATGCAGAGCGTCTTCAGTATTATGATGTAGTACCCTACGATATCATCTCAAAATGGTATTACATAAATTCAGTAGTACAAACAGATTATCAAAGCAATGGGAGTATTTTACAGAAAACAACCGGGTATTCCTACAACAATCCGGTACACGCTCAAATTTCACTTGAATCTACCACAAATAGTCTCGGGGAAACACTGACAAAAAAATACCTTTATCCTTTAGATTATTCTCCTACTGCAAATAGCAACTCATGCGAAAGTACACGATTGACTTGCATCGCATCTGCAACCACGACATATAATCAAATGATTGCGCAGTGTAATGCAATTCCTGATACAAGCGCACGGGCGACCTGTATCAATTCATACACCAGCGCTTATAATTATAATGTGACTCAGTGCAATAATACCTATAATAGCTGTATGGATGCGTCTTCCTCCGATCAAAGTATTATTTCCGAGATGCAGAATAAATATATAATCAGTCCTGTAATAGAAGAACAGAACCTTCTGGTCAAAAATAATGTGACCACACTTACAGGCGGGAAAATCCACAAATACAAAAAACAAAATGGATTGATTGTCAATGGTAAAGAATTTGCAATTGAATTAAGCACACCTTCCACTGATCTTACAGCATCCTCATTTAATGCATCACAAGTGATGACTTTCCATCCTGCTTATAAGGAAAAATTAACTTACGACAACTATGACACAAATGGCAATATCATTCAGTATCACCTCTCTGACAATACCAATACTTCGTTTCTTTGGGCATACAACGCAACGAAGCCTGTTATCCAAGGTGTAAACGTTTCGTACGATGTTTTAAAAGCAGCAGTTGAGAATGCTGTAGGGACCACAAATCTGGAAACATACTGGAATGGATTCAACAGCATTGCAACCAATTCAACACAGCAGGCCACCTGGAAAACCTTTAATACCAACCTTCGCAACAATGCCTCTTTGGCAAATGCTCAAATCACCGCTTACACTTATGATCCTCTGATTGGTATGACCTCCCAAACTGATCCCAACGGCATAACTACTTACTATGAGTACGATAGTTTTGGAAGGTTAAAGTTGACGAAAGATCAATATGGGAATATCATAAAGATTTACAATTATCATTATCAGGAACAATAGCCAATACCAGATTAACTACTATATCCAAACAACTATGAAAAAGCTGTCAACGCTCATTTCCGGTTTTATCAATTCTAAAAGAATCAAGTCTGGGATCAGGCATTTACTCACTTTGTTGATCTTTTTATCCTTTTGCTCATTTCTGATTCCTTCACATGTAAGTGGTCAGTGCCCAGCGCCATATCCCGGCACTACAACACTTTCTTGCGGGAGCGCTACTGCAACTCTTACAGCGGTTACAACGGTCGGTAACATGAGGCACCGCTGGTATACAGTTGCAAGCGGAGGCTATGAAATGAGTGGTATTGTCACCAACTATTCCAGCTATGTTACAAGGTCTTCCTATACCAGCTATTTCTCTTCCAACACGACCTTTTATGTATCAACCTATAATCCTTCCAATGGTTGCGAGAGTGCTCGTGTGGCTATTTCGGTTACTGTAAACCAACCAACCAGTATCGGTATAGCACCGTCTGATAATCCGACAAGTGTATGTTCAACTAATTCTTCGTTTATCCTTACGGCAAGCGGAGGGAGTAATTACCAATGGTATATGAATGGTGGCTACATTTCCGGTGCAACAGGATCGACTTATCATCCTGTTGCAAGTGGAAATTATTCAGTCCAGGGAACCACTTCCTGCGGATCAAGTACATCTTCTTCAATCCCGGTTACAATCGTTAATTCGGCTTTATTGTCTGTATCGGTCGGCGGCGATAATAACATTTGTTACGGCTCCAATGCCAATTATACAGCTTCGGTAGGTAATGGACTTTCATCTTTAGTCAGCTATCAATGGTATGTAAACGGTGCAGCGGTTGGCTCAAATAGTTCAGCATTCAGTTCTTCCTCCCTTTCAAACGGTGATGTTGTAAAATGTAATGTCACTTTGCTTGGCGGGGTTTGCGCTTCACCAGGTTCTGCCTCTTCAAATGATTTTCCGGTCACTGTAATTTATTCCCCCGCTGCTCCATATACCTCTGGTAATAACTCTAACTGTGGAGGCGCTACACTAACGCTATCAGCAACAAATCCTTCTGGCAGTGGTATCACGCAACATTGGTTTGATTCACCTTCAGGCGGGAATGAATTATCAGGTGTCAGTGTTGCCAGTGGAGGCAGCCCTTATGTGACGACCTATACTACTTATTTTGGATCGACGGTTACCTACTACGTTTCAACATCAAACGCCTGTGGTACAAGTTCAAGAACGGCTGTCACCGCAACAGTTAATGCAGAACCCTCTATAGCCATCTCCCCTTCAGGAAATCCAATGAGCAATTGCGAAGGAAATGGATTTACAATAACAGCTTCAGGTGGTTCCAGCTACGAATGGAGAATAAACAGTTCCACCGGGTCTGTTCTCTCTAATGCAGCCTCCTATACTCCGACACAAACAGGGTCCAATACTTTTTATCTCAGCGGAACCAATTCCTGCGGTAACCGGCAAACACTTCAAATCCCTGTAAGTATTACCCCCAAAATGCCAACATCACTTTCAATCACTTCCGGACCCACCTCTCTGTGTCAGGGCAGCGTTTCTGCGTCAACATTCACCGCATCTGCCTCAAATGTAAATAGTTATAGCTGGTCAGTGACAGGTGGTGGTAGCACGATCAACGGCGCAGGAACAGCAAGCTGGGATCCATCTTTCTTTGGCACAGCACGCATAACGGTAGTGGCTACCGGATGTGACGGCATAACATCAACATCTACTTACCGCGATGTAGTGATCACCCCCAAAATGCCAACATCACTTTCAATCACTTCAGGCCCTACCTCTTTGTGTCAGGGTACCGTTTCAACTTCTTCCTATACTGCCTCGGCTTTAAATGTCAATAGTTATACATGGTCTGTTAGCAATGCCTTTGGCAGCACGATCAACGGCGCAGGAACAGTAAGCTGGGATCCATCATTCATGGGCACAGCACGCATAACGGTAGTGGCTACCGGATGTGACGGCACAACATCAATATCTACTTACCGCGATGTGGTGATCACCCCAAAAATGCCAACATCACTATCAATAACTTCAGGCCCTACCTCTTTGTGTCAGGGCAGCGTTTCTACGTCTACATTCACCGCCTCGGCTTCAAATGTAAATAGTTATAGCTGGTCAATCACAAGTGCGGGTGGCAGTACAATCAACGGCTCAGGAACAGTAAGCTGGGATCTATCTTTCTTTGGTACAGCACGCATAACGGTAGTGGCTACCGGATGCGACGGCACAACGTCAACATCTACTTACCGCGATGTTATAGTAAATCCCAGACCTAGAAGCATGGTATCCGGAACAACAACTGTTTGTAGTGGTAGTCCTGCGGCGATAACTATTTCATTGACGGGAACTCCTCCGTGGAATTTAACCTACTCGGATGGAACAACACCTGTATCAGTTTCCGCAATTTATTCGTCGCCTTATGTTCTAAACATAAATCCGACAACGAACAAGAACTATACTGTAACAGCCCTTGGTGATAATTATTGCACCGCAATTGGAAGTGACTTGACAGGAAGTGCTGCAATTACAGTAAACCCATTTCCATCGACTCCAGGCTCCATAACAGGGACACCAACCGTTTGCCAGGGACAAAGCAGTGTCGCCTACAGCGTCCCTGCAATTGCCAATGCAACAGGCTACACATGGACTTTGCCTGCAGGCGCAACAATAACCTCCGGCAATAATACCAGCAGTATTACGGTAGCTTATTCCACAAGTGCCGTCAACGGCAATGTAACTGTTCTGGGAATAAACGCCTGCGGATCTGGCGCTGTAAGTACCAGCTA
>JAAFHB010000324.1 GCA_010906965.1 Mariniphaga sp.
AAGCGAACCATCTCTTTTTCAGCGTCGAGCATCGCATCGTCCATGTTCACATCGATCACCTGGGCGCCACCTTCAACCATTTCGCGGGCAATTGCAAGTGCTTCTTCATATTTTTCATCTCGGATCAGACGTGCAAATTTGATTGAACCGGCTACATTACACCGTTCGCCGATGTTTACAAAGTTGGAGGTTTTAGCAACAGTCAATGGTTCCAATCCGCTTAAACGGGTTGCAATATCGGGATGACTGCGCTTGTGGGGTTTAAACTTAGCTGCCATTTTTGCCAGTTCACCAATATGTTCAGGCGTCGTTCCGCAACATCCGCCGATGATATTGACCATACGGTTTTCGAAGAAACTCTGGACGTGTAGTCCCATTACTTCAGGGGTTTCATCATATTCTCCAAACTGGTTAGGCAAACCTGCATTCGGATGTGCACTAATGTAAAATGGTGCCTTACGGCTTAATTCCTCAAGGTATGGACGCAAATCTTTGGCACCCAGCGAGCAGTTCAGTCCTATCGTTAATAAATCAATATGCGATAAAGAGTTAAGAAAAGCTTCAACAGTTTGCCCCGACAGTGTCCGGCCACTTTTATCGGTAATCGTACCTGAAATCATTACTTCAATCCTGATTTTTCTGGTATCGAGTACTTCTTCAATCGCCATCATGGCCGCTTTGGCATTCAATGTATCGAAGATCGTTTCAACAAGAAGGATATTAACTCCACCGTCGAGTAATCCTTCGACCTGTTCGCGGTAAGAATCTTTCATTTCTGCAAATGTGATGGCCCGAAAACCGGCATCATTTACATCGGGCGACATGGAGCAGGTTTTATTGGTCGGACCGACTGATCCGGCTACATACCGGGGATGTTCGGGTGTCGAATAACGTGCAGCAGCATCGCAGGCAATTTGAGCCGCCATTTTATTCATCTCATAAACATGAGTTTCCATGCCATAATCGGCTTGCGAAACGCGTGTTGCATTAAACGTATTGGTTGCCACGATATCAGCACCAGCTTCGAGAAATGCTTCATGGATATGCTGAATCACAGAAGGTTTTGTAATCGAAAGCAGATCATTATCGCCTTTCAGCGGCGAAGTCCAGTTTGCAAATCGTTCGCCCCGGAAATCCTCTTCTGTTAATTTAACCCGTTGAATCATTGTTCCCATCGCTCCGTCGAGGACGAGAATCCGATGTTTCAGTTCCTGTCGTATCTTGCTTTCGTTAACCATTTTCCTGTTTTATATGCTTCAAATTAATCAAATTCTAACTCACCTGTTCTAAATAATAACAAGTGAGCGCATCATTTTGATCTGAATTTAAAATTTCGTACAAATATCGACATGAAAAGGGGATTTAACAAATGCAGTTTTTCAATATCCCATTAACCGATGCTTGCATTAAACCGCGTGTAAGGCCTGCCCCATCGCCGCCAAAATAAAGGTTTTTGACTGCCGCACTCTGGAAAGTCTTGTCAACTTTGATAATATTGGAGTAGAACTTGACTTCTACACCGTAAAGCAATGTTTCATCGCTCGCGAGACCCGGACTTAACTTTATCAAGTGCGCGAATCATTTCGATGATATCCAGGAAAATACGGTAAAACGTTTCATCCGAACATTTTACGGCTTTTACCTGATTTTGACTAATGACGAACTCTTCGACCGGCGAATTAAACCGAACCTCTACCCCACTTTTTATGAGATGGTCAAAAATAGCATGATACAATTGCTGCGTTTTTTCGGTGCCCAAATGGCGGACCGGACAAGGCACCAATTTGAGATTCGCTTCGATCGATTTTCTTCTGATTTCGCGCATGGCCGGCGTTTCGGTAGCTCCGTGAATTTTCGAATCCGCACCAAACTGCAGGTAAATTTCATCGGCATAACTGATCATTTCCATGGTTTGTTCCACACCAAGTATAGTCGGGCAGATTTCCACCTACTTCATACGAAAGCGATAATTTTCCATCAGAATAGGCGTCGGCACCTGCCCAACCTGTTGTTATAGAGCAAGGTTTGCAATTAACACAAATGCCACCGTTGGTATGTTTGGGACAATTCCGGTGTTTTATATCTCTCCCCTTTTCGAGGATTAGAATTTTGAGAGCTGCATGTTCTTTAACAAGTTCATAGGCCGTAAAAATTCCGGCTGGTCCTGCCCCAACAATAATGACGTCGTACACCATTCAATCAGAAGAATAAAGTTGAAATATTGATCGCCCGCCTTAAAATCAAAAGGATCAGGCAAACCGGGTAAAGGTAGAGATATTTTTCTGTCGTTAAGTTTTCATTGATCGTTTCTTTTTGCAAGAATGGTCTATTCATAATTCACTTCTTCATTTTTCAAGATGTGAAATAAATTGAGAACTTTGTATTCTGAAGGATTTTGAATCAGAAGAGAAAATACATGAGGATGAGTAAAATAGCGATTAGTGAAATTTTGAGGGATAAAAAAGCTGTGTTTTTTGATATGGATGGCGTGCTTTATGATTCGATGGGAGCACATGCCGATGCATGGAATAATGCTTTTCGTTTTTATGGAATTGATTTTCCACAGGAGAAAGTTTACGAAAACGAAGGGCGTACAGCGCAGTCAACGATCAATCTTGCTTACCAGCAAAATGAACAACGAAATGCTTCGGAGCAGGAAATCGATCAGATTTATTCAAAAAAGACCGAACTGATTGATTTTCTTCCTGATATTGTTCCATTTAAGGGAGCCGAAAAGTTAATGGAATATCTTAAAAAACAGGATATTGCTATTTGGATCGTCACGGGATCATCGCAGGGTAAGTTTTTAGAGGCATTGCTGGACGATTTTGAGGGATACATTTCAGCAGACCAAATCATTTCGGGAAATGATGTTAAACATGGAAAACCAAATCCGGAACCATATTTGATGGCTTTGAAAAAATCGGGATTTAATTCCTCCGAGGTGATTGTAATTGAGAATGCCCCGTTGGGAATCCTTAGCGCAAAGGCTGCCGGGATTTTTACAGTTGCCATCAATACAGGTATTCTGGACGACAGTGTTTTGTTGGATTCAGGTGCAGATCTGATTTTTAAGGATTGGAATGAACTCAATTCGGATATTTGATTTTCTGATTAAACATTGGAGACTGAAATTTTCAGAAATAATGGGTTCTTGTCTTCGAAGATGGCACCTTTTTTTATCGGTTCTATAGATTCTTTAAAACTAATCTCATATTCTAATTCTCATGAAAAATTTCCGTTTTAAATTTCTGATCTCCATTTCTGCTTTATTCATCGTTTTAAATCATACAGTTGCGATGGCTCAGGAAAGCAATTGGACGCATTTCAGGGGGACGAACCTTGATGGTATATCGGCTGACAAACAGGTTCCTGAGGTATGGAGCGACACAACAAATGTAATCTGGACAACGGAGATCCGTGGAAAAGGGTGGTCTTCACCGGTTGTTTATGGGAATCAAGTTTGGGTAACAACGGCAACCGTTGATGGAAAAGAGATGTCGGGAGTTTGTGTTGATTTTAATTCAGGAAAGTTATTGTTTGATGTTCTCCTTTTCAAACATGACAGCATCTACGGAAAGCATTCGATTAACACTTATGCGACTCCAACACCTTGTATTGAGCAAGGTTTTGTATACCTGAATTTTGGAAGTTCAGGAACAGCATGTGTCAGCATTTCAGATGGTAAGGTTGTGTGGAAAAGGAATGATTTTAAAGTGGAACATGTTCAGGGAACAGGGGCTTCTCCAATTCTTTACAAGGATTTTTTAATTCTTCACTATGAGGGTACGGATCAACAATTTATTGTCGCACTGAATAAGAGAACCGGCGATACTGTTTGGCAGACAGACAGGCCGAAAGAATGTTACGACCAGCTTCAACCAATCGGGAAAAAAGCGTATGTCACTCCAATCGTTGTTAATGTGGCAGGGCGCGATCTGTTAATCTCCAATGGTGCTGCTGTGTGTATTGCATATGACGTTCAGACTGGAAAGGAAGTGTGGCGCGTTATTCAGGGTGAAGATTCCACAATAGCGATGCCATTTGCCGAAAACGGTACGGTCTTCTTTTATACGGGTTTTGTTTCGCCACCTGATGGTGAAAAATATGCCGAATTATTGGCCGTTGATCCCAAAGGATCAGGAGATATAACAAAATCACATGTTCTTTGGAGGGTAAAAGCACCTATTTTACAGTTGCTTACTCCATTAGTCAAGGATGGAGTTATCTATACTATCGACAGCCGGAACAACCTTATTGCAATTGATGCCAAAACAGGAGACACCTTATACACGAAGAGGCTGAAAAATAAATATAACGCTTCTCCGGTTTATGCCGGTGGTCGCGTTTATTTTACTTCTGTAAAAGGGGAGACCCTTGTTCTTAAAGCAGGAAGAACACTCGAAATTGTTGCAGAGAATCAATTACCCGGCGAAATCTATGCCACACCGGCCATCTCAAATAATTCTCTGATTATCCGAAATGAGTCAACACTTTACCGGATTGGGGCCAGGTAACCGGATGGATCTGTTTTCACACAAAGACTTGGAGAACGCAAAGAAAATCAGCGGTTAATGTTATTTACTTTGCGCTAACATAAAAATTGAATTTCTTTTGAAATATTTCCTGTTTATTCGTATTTTTCGAAATATTAAAACTACAACTATGCGATTAAAATTGTTATTGATTATTTGTTTGATGATTGGCGCCTTTTCATTAACGAGGGTGACGGCGCAGGCTCCTTACAAGGCGACCTGGGAGTCGCTCGACAGTCATAAAATGCCGCAATGGTACGATGATGCAAAAATTGGCCTGAGTATGCACTGGGGCGTTTATTCCGTTCCGGCCT
>JAAFHB010000325.1 GCA_010906965.1 Mariniphaga sp.
AAAATTCAGTCCAAAAAAGACAACATCATTGAATTTAAGGTTAAATGCAGTCGGAATATTAAAGAAGCTGTAGTTTGGTATTCTTCTGGAGAGATGGGCTGGATGAAGAATATTTGGAATCCAATTCTTGCAAAAGAGACCAAATCTGGCCTTTTTAAAGCTATTCTTCCAACTGGGCATGAAAACTCACTTTGGTATATCATTGTGACCAATGAAAATTCGTTAAGTAACGGATCTAAAATTTATTCTAAATCTGATTTCAAATGAATAGCAAACCTGCTTTAAACTGGAGATTGGCAAAAGAGGATAAACCATTTTCATTGACAAAGGAATAATTCGAAATTAGTTTTATTTCTGAAGTTTTCATCTTCTGCAATTCGAAATTATTAGATATTTACATTGAAAATCACAAAAACATGAAGAACAAAAGTTTGAAGTTCACTGGTTTTATCACGATACTTACTATTTTACTTGTCTTGTGTTTCGGATGCAAGCAGAAAACATCTTTTGAACCAGCCAGTTATGTCAATCCGTTTATTGGCAATGCTGATAACGGTCACACCTTTCCAGGGGCTGCTATGCCTTTTGGTTTGGTACAAGCCAGTCCCGAAACTGGAAATGCAGGCTGGCGTTACTGTTCGGGGTACAATTATGCCGATTCAGTAATTATTGGTTTTGCCCAAACCCATTTGAACGGAACCGGCTGTTCCGATTTGGGCGATGTGCTGCTATTCCCTTTTAGCGGTGATTCCAACCGTTCGGTATTTAACAGCGATTTCGATAAAACCACACAAAAAGCTGTTCCGGGGTATTACAAAGTAGCGCTTTCCAACGCGCAAACTGATGTGGAACTCACAGCCACCGAACGAACAGCAATGCACCGGTATACCTTTAAACAAAAGGGAGCATTCGTTTTACTCGACCTACAAAGCGGCGTTTCGTGGGACAACAAATCGCTGCACAGTCATGTACTTTCGGCTGAAACAAATTTTGAAAGCAATACGGTTATTTCCGGGAGTCATCATTTAAATGTATGGGTGAACCGCCAAATGTTTTATGTGGTTGAGTTCAACAAACCTTACAAAATTATCAGGGAATTGGCTAAAGTTGAAGGCGAAAAGGCTAAACGTTTAATACTTTCTTTTAATCTAAAGCAGGGAGAAAAACTGCTTACAAAAATTGGAATTTCAACCGTAAGTGTTGAAGGAGCAAAGAATAACCTGCAAACCGAAAACCCGAATTGGGATTTCGAATCTGGCATGCAAAATGCTTATAATGAATGGAATAAACAGCTTTCGAAAGTTAATGCAGAAGGTACTGACGACCAAAAAGTAGCCTTTTATACCTCCTTGTATCACTTATTTTTACAGCCAACCAATATTACCGATGTTGATGGGCAGTACCGTGGAGCAAACGACAACGTATTGACTTCGCCTTCAAAAACCTATTATTCAACCTTTTCGCTTTGGGACACCTACCGAGCTGCAAATCCGATATACACCATTCTTGCTCCTGAAAGAGTGGATGGAATGGTGAATTCGATGCTTTCGCATTATGAAGCTGTTGGTGTACTTCCAATCTGGACACTTTGGGGCCAGGAAAACAATTGCATGATAGGAAATCACTCTATTCCGATTATCGTTGATGCTTATTTGAAAGGCTTTCGTGGATTTGATGCTGAGAAAGCTTTTGCTGCCATAAAAGGTACGCTGACTAAATCTCATTCTAAAAGCGATTGGGAAGTCTACAACAAATACGGTTATTACCCTTTCGACATAGTGAAAGAGGAATCCATTTCGCGAACACTTGAGACCTGTATGGACGATTATGCAGCTGCCCAAATGGCCAAAGAAATGGGAAAAACAGATGATTTCCAATTCTTTGCGAACAGGGCGAATAACTTCAAAAATGTTTTCGATACTGAATATCAGCTAATGCGAGGAAAAGATGCTGCCGGAAATTGGCGAACTCCTTTTGATGTTTTGGCACTTTCGCATGCAGGAACTGCCGGTGGAGATTATACTGAAGGTAATGCCTGGCAATATACCTGGCATGTGCAGCATGATCTTGACGGTCTTGTGGCATTATTCGGGGGGAGAGATCAAATGTTGAATAAACTGGATTCATTGTTTTTACTCGATCCGGTGATTAAAAGTACCGGTTTTTCGGGTGATGTAAGCGGCTTGATTGGTCAATATGCACATGGAAACGAACCTTGTCACCACGTTGCCTATATTTTTTCCTTATTGGGAAAACCCTATAGAACGCAAGAACTGGTTCGCGAAATAAACGATAAATTTTACCTGAATAAACCCGATGGTTTGTGCGGAAATGACGACTGTGGCCAAATGTCAGCCTGGTATGTTTTCACAGCAATGGGCTTTTATCCGGTTAATCCGGTAGGTGGCGAATATATTCTTGGAGCACCTCAACTTCCAAAAATAACTTAGAATGTATCTGAAGGCAAGAATTTTACCATCGAGGCTAAAAACCTTTCAGCAAAAAACAAATACGTTCAAAGCATTAGGTTGAACGGGAAACCATATGGTAAAGTATCCATCAGTCATCGGGATATAATGGCTGGTGGGAAACTTGTTTTTGAAATGGGGGAGAAACCAGTAAGAGCGAATAATTAATGAAGCAAATATCATAACTCAATGAATATATACGATTTAAAACTAAGCCTCAAATTTGCAGCTATTTCTTTTTTGATGTTAGTTTCATCAGTTCAAATTCAGGCTCAAACATCAAAACAGATTTTCAATATCAGTCTTGAAAATGGAAAATTTATGCAGATTCAGGTTTGTTCTGAAAGCATTGTTCGGGTGCGCATACAGGATAAGCACGAGTTTCAGGAGACTTATATGGAGCGTTACGGAATCTTGAAAACCGATTGGAAAGCCGTTGAAGCGCAATCGAAAATAGAGGATAAACTCCTTTCTATCCAAACTTCAAGTTGTCAGTTTGTGGTAAATCAGCAAACGGGCGAAATTTTAGTTAACGATTTGAAAGGAAATCCGATTATTAAACGAGTGGGATTTGCCGATGGAACATCACCAATTTCCGCCGAATTGGGGCAATCGTTAGACAAGTATTTCGGGAAAGCTAAAAGCGGTGGCGGAATTATAGGAGATGCCAATTATACCGGAAAACTAACAGAATTTGATGAAGTGGGCAACACCAAAACCAGCGCTATTCTCGACATTTCATTGAAAAAAGAGGAACGTTTTTATGGTGGTGGAAATACCAGCCGAAAGAATATTCAACACAGGGGAACTGCTTTACGTATGTGGGCGACCTACCAAAAAACAGAAATCCCATCGCCATTTCTGATGAGTTCAAATGGTTGGGGAATTTTCAACAATACAACGGCGAAGAACTATTTTGATGTGGGTCGCTTTCAACCCGACAAGCTTTTCATTTACAATTCGGATGGAAACATTGATTTTTACCTGATGTTCGGCAATTCGATGGCTGATGTTATAAACTTACAAACAACAATAACAGGAAAGCCATACCTATTACCTAAATGGGCTTATGGCTTGGCTTTCGGCGGAAATACCATGCAAGATGAATTCGATGTTTTAAATGATGCCGTCAAGTTTAGAGACGAAAAAATTCCCTGCGATATCTTCTGGATTGAACCGCAATGGATGGCCAAATACTACGATTTTTCAACCTCTAAAAAATGGAATCACAACAAATTCTCGGGAGAAACTTCGTGGAATGAACCCTATTATCCAAAGTCGGAAGGCAAAACTTTATTCATTCATAAACTTCATAATCTAGGTTTTAAATTGGCTTTGTGGTTGTGCATCGACCACGATTTGACCCTTTCCGAAGAAGATCATTTGGCGAAAATGTCAGGCAAACCACAATCGGGGCAAGAGCATTGGTTCGACCATCTGACCAATTTTATTGATGAGGGAGTAGATGGGTTTAAACTCGATCCGGGCAGAACATTGGACGAGCACCCCGACCGAAAGTACTTCAATGGTCAAACCGATAAAACCATGCATAACCTGCAGCAAGTGTTGCTTCCCAAACAGATGTACGAAACTTTTCGAGAACACAAGGGAATACGGTCGTTTCACCATTATTGCGGAGGTTACGCCGGGGCACAGCACTGGTCTGCTTCAACAAGTGGTGATAACGGTGGAGGTAAAAATGCCTTGTTCGACCAACTTAACCTGGGTTTGAGCGGGTTTGTAAATACCTCTGCGGATGTACTCGAAGGAGTTGATGATAATAAGGCGGGGCTACATCTTGGCTTTTTTCTTCCATGGGTTCAGATAAATAGTTGGTACAGTATGCACCAACCCTGGTACATGAGCCCGATTGAAAAAGAAACCTACCGGTTTTACGCACAGTTGCGAAATGCATTGTTTCCATACATTTATTCAGCAGCTTTGCAGGGAAGCCAAACCGGAATGCCAATTCTTCGGGCAATGCCACTCGAATTTCGCGAAGATCGAAATGTTGACAACATGATTTACCAATATATGTTTGGCGAGAATTTGTTGGTTAATGTTTTTAGCGATTCTATTTACCTGCCTAAAGGAAATTGGATTAATTACTGGAATGGCGAAAAATTTGAAGGTGGAAAAACGGTTCAATGCAAAGTTCCTGTCAATAGAGGTGGACTGCTGTTTGTAAAAGGAGGAGCCATTATACCTTTCCAAAAACCAATGCAATACATTGGCGAATTTCCGGTTGATACGCTTATTCTGAAAATTTATCCCGACAAAAAAAGTTCTTACACGCTTTTGGAGGATGATGGCACAACCTTCGATTTTGAGAAAGGGAACATTGCCAAAACCCG
>JAAFHB010000031.1 GCA_010906965.1 Mariniphaga sp.
TTGCCTTTGATGTATGTCCTGCCAACATTGTTTTAAACGAACTGGCACAACAGAAAGGGTTTGCCTACGATAAAGATGGACAAATGGGCGCATCAGGAACAATCGACGTGTCCTTGCTTCAAAAACTCAACAACCTTGATTTCTATTATCAGAAATGGCCAAAATCATTAGGCCGGGAATGGGCTGAGAATCAAATAATGCCTTTATTATCAGCTTCGGGAAACTCCATCGAAGATCAGGCAGCTACCATGTATGAACACATTGCATTCCAAATCGCAAACGTGGTCGAGAATAAAGGCAGGCTGCTGGCCACTGGTGGCGGATCAAAGAACCAATTTCTCATCAATCAGCTAAAGCTTAAAACCTCGTGCCAGGTAGTGCTTCCTGACGAAAAATTAATCGACTTCAAAGAGGCGCTTATATTCGCTTTTCTGGGAGTTCTGGCTTTCGATGGACAAATAAACGTACTTTCGTCGGTTACGGGGTCAACGCATGACCACATCGGCGGAGTCATTTATAAGATTGAAAATAAATGACAAAACTCATTAAAAAAAGAGGCTTATCCGTATGATTAAAAAGCTTTAGATACAAGTAATTTCATATTTTTGTCAAAACTGTATTAATAAATTTACAATGTTAAAAAATAGACTGTTATTAATCCTTCCGATATTAGTTGCTTTACAGATTACACCATCTGGCGCCTGCACTAATTTTCTGATAACCAGGGGTGCTACAAAAGATGGGTCTTCAATGATCACTTATGCAGCAGATTCACATGTTCTATATGGAGAACTATATTACTGGCCGGCTGCCGATTATCCCGATGGTGCTATGCTCGATGTTGTTGAATGGGATACCGGTAAGTACATGGGGAAAATTCCTCAGGTAAAGCATACTTATCAGGTAACCGGAAACATGAATGAGAACCAGGTGGCAATTGGCGAGACAACTTATGGCGGCCGAAAAGAACTTGCAACACAAAAAGATGCACTTGTCGATTATGGCAGTTTGATATACATCTCGTTACAACGTTCAAAAACTGCACGTGAGGCAATTACTGTGATGACCGATCTGGTTAAGAATTTTGGATATGCATCGAGTGGCGAATCCTTCTCAATTTCCGACGCCAACGAAGTTTGGATTTTGGAAATGATTGGCAAAGGTGAAGGCCAAAAAGGAGCTGTCTGGGTGGCGATGCGCATTCCTGACGGTTATATTTCGGGACATGCCAACCAGGCACGTATTACCCAATTCCCATTGAATGATCCAAAAAATTGTCTCTACGCGACTGATGTTATTTCATTTGCACGCGAAAAAGGTTGGTTCGATGGAAAGAACCAAGATTTTAGTTTTTCCGACACCTATGCTCCCGTAGATTTTAGCAGCGCCCGTTTTTGTGACGCACGCGTTTGGGCAGGCTTTAACAAGGTAAACAAGCAAATGAAGCAGTATGAAAGCTATGCGATGGGTAAAGTAACTTATGATGGAAATAAGTATGCTACCAACCGCATGCCACTCTGGATTAAACCCGATTCACTACTTTCTGTAAAAGATGTGATGAACATGATGCGCGACCATTACGAAGGAACCGAACTCGATATGACAAAAGATCCGGGAACCGGTCCATTTGGATCTCCTTATCGCTGGCGACCTATGACGTGGAAAGTTGATTCTGTTTCATATGTTCACGAACGTGCCATTTCAACCCAGCAAACAGGGTTCTCTTTCGTCGCACAAAGCCGCCCGAACCTGCCAAATCCAATTGGTGGAATTCTATGGTTTGGACTCGATGACACCTATTTGACTTGTTATATGCCCATCTATTGCGGAATTAAACAGGTTCCAAATTCAGTGAAGGTTGGTGATGGCGATATGCTTACCTGGTCCGACAATTCAGCTTTCTGGGTATTTAACCAGGTTTCGAATCAGGTTTATACAAGATACAGCGATATGATTGTTGATCTTCAAAAGGTACAATCGCAACTCGAAAACAAGTTTTTCAACCTTACCCCGGTTGTCGATCAGGCAGCCTTAACCTTGTGGAACAAAGGCGAGAAAGAACTTGCGCTTCAATACCTCACAGATTACTCTGTAAATCAGGTTGAAACCTCTGTTGCCAAATGGAGAGACCTGGGTCATTTTCTGTTGATTAAATACAAAGACGGGAATGTAATGATTGAAAAGGATGGTAAATTCGAACGCAACGAATCGGGTATCGTACCTGCTTCGCCGCTTCACCCTGCTTATCCCGATTGGTATTACCGTCAAATCATTGAAAAAAACAAAGCGCATTTCATGGAAGTTAAGTAATTAACATCTCCTCCAAATAATTTCAAACCCGATGGATTCATGTATTCCATCGGGTTTTTTGTTTGGAATTTTATTATTGAATTAATTGCGACAACATATTAACATCTCGTTTGGACTCTTCAAACTTTTCAAGCACCAAAATCATAGGGTAACAATCATATCGAAAGATGCCTATAAACACAACATTTGTTAAAATTGCCTATTTAATCGTACTTTCACGCTGCCAAAAGGAGGTTGATTCCGTCTGGTGATTATAAATTAGTTGAATATGAAGTTGAAAGCATTTATCCGGATATCATCAATTGTTGCGATCACACTTATGATCTGCAATATTGCCATTGCAAAGAACAAAGAAGTTCATTACCTAAGGAATGGAATTTCGTTTTCGATTGCCGGGGGATGGAAAACCATTGCAAATGATTCGATCGGAGACAATGCCTATTATTTTTCAGCCGAACGTACCGGCACTAAAGCGACAGGTTTGATCACCGTTATATGGGTCAATAAGACTGAAGATCCAGAGAAAACGATGGCGCTTCACCAGCAAACAATGAAGTCAGCAAATATTTACCGGAATCCGGGTATTGAATTTTCGGCTGTAAATCCGGACACTTTTGCGGGTATGAAAGTTGTAAGCTGTCGCTACACAACCGTTGTGAAGGAACAAAAACTAGATGGGGTGATCTATTGTTTTAATTCCTCGCAAAAGACAGTTACAATCTTCTTGCAAACAGGTCTTGATGATCAGAAACTTAACCAAAAAGCCTTTGATCTGGTCAAACAGACGTTTAATTGCAGAGAGTAATAAAACCTAAGACCGTCATTATTTTGCAAGTTTGATTACTCCATTTCAGACCTGCAAAAGAGTAATATTGCATTGAATCCAACATTTATTTTTATACATCAACGTAAAATTAAATTAGGATTTTATTATTTTAATACATATTTTTACACTACGATTTTTTTATGCCAACACTGTCTTTTCTCGAATGCGGAATTCCTTATCGCAGGATGGGACTGAGTGTACGGAGCTATAAATAAATATATTATAATTCTAATATTTGACATTTGACATTCCCCCTTGATTTGTTATCCGGTCTTTTATTTACAGTTAATTTATTTTCATCATTTCAATAATATTTTTGCGACAATTTTTTTACACTTTAGATATTAGGATTCATGATTTTAAGATACACAAAAACGGCCACTCATAAATAATTCAAATGATCGTTTACGAATAGGAGGAAGACCAACTCTGAATAGACATCTCTCCAAATTAAATACAAGATATTTACCATATGAAAAATAAAATTCTAATTATTGATGATGAAAAGAGCATCAGGTTATTACTGGAGAATTTTCTCTCTAAAAATTACGATGTAGTCAGCAAAAACGATGGGCTCGAAGCGCTTGAATGGTTGGAAGGGAATCTTCCGGACCTGATTATTTGCGACTTGCAAATGCCAATTATGGATGGCTATCTCTTTACTGAAAAAGTACGTCAGCGAGGTTTTACAAAACATACGCCAATAATCATGTTGTCAGGCGTTGAAAGCAGCAAAGAGCGGATTAAATGTTACAAACTTGGAGCACAGGATTTTTTGGCCAAACCGTTTAATCCCGAAGAGTTAGGTGAGTTAATACAGAAGAATTTATTCCCGGTTCATTATGCATTAAAGTGGTAACCATTCTTACTTCATCAGACCTGGTAATCACTAAACATTAACATGTTGCATCAAGAATTAATATGGAAAATCTAATAAAAATTCTTTATATTGGCCGTTCTTCAGAGGATATCAATGATCTGCGAACCCATCCGGATGTATCGGTTGTACACAAGTCAAATAGCCTTGAAGCTATTAATTATCTTAAGTCGGGGAACAAACCGGATGCCGTAATTTCGGAAATGATTTTGTCAGGAGGCGATGGGCTTGAAATGAATCAGTGGATTCGCGAAAGACCAGAATTCGACCGAGTGGCATTTATATTGATCTCTTATGAGTTCAAGGATGAATTAATTAAAATGGCCTTTTCAAAAAGGATAGATGATTTTTTTGTGCTTCCAATACCCTCCGCCAAGAGTATCGTTGGACGAATAAAATTTTTAATCGAATTCAGGAATAAGTACTCGCTTGTATCCTATGTGAATACAGACAATCAAGATATTAAGTATGCAATGCCCTTGTCGAAGCGACTATTTGACTTGCTGGTTGCCATCTCTGCATTAATTGTTCTTTCTCCAATTTTATTGTTTATTGTAATTGCAATCAGACTTGAATCAAAAGGAAAAGTCTACTACATCTCAAAAAGAGTAGGACGCGAACCATTCGATTTTTACAAATTACGTTCGATGCGCGTTGGTGCTGACAGTGAGTTAAAAAAACTGGCAAAAGATAAAAATCAGTATGATACCGCTTCGAAACAGTCTGAAATCGACTTTTCGAAGCCCTGCCCGGTTTGTGCCAAATTATCCGGGGAGAAAAGTTGCTCCCCAATTCTTCACATTGGCCCACATTCTATTTGTGATTACTGGTATAACACGCAGAAAAGAGAGGTTGCCAAATCAAAATCAGCTTTTATTAAAATTGCCGACGATCCCCGAATCACCAAAGTTGGGAAATTCATTCGTAATACAAGTATAGATGAGCTTCCTCAATTGATTAATGTTATTAAAGGAGATATGTCGATTGTTGGTAACCGGCCGCTCCCTGTCTATGAAGCAGAGTTATTAACACGGGGTTTGCTATCGAAACGCTTTCTTGCCCCGGCAGGAATAACCGGATTATGGCAGGTTGAACTACGTGGAAAGGGTGGTGTAATGTCGGAGGATGAACGCATGAGGCTGGATAATGAATATGCAGACCATTTTATTGGAAATGCTTACTCATTCTGGTATGATCTTAAACTTATCTTAAGAACTGTTCCTGCACTTTTTCAGAAGGATACCGTTTAGTCTTCCTTTTTAATATATTTGTATTCATAAGGTTTTGTCTCCTTACTTATCTTCACTGGTAATTATTTAGCAAGCCAATTCAGAAAATAATTTACACAATTTCTCGTGAAGTACATATTGTATCTGCCAATGATATTTTTTTATCTGATGATTGTTCAGAAATCAGGTTATGGACAAGTGAGAAAAGAGGCTGATTTAATGAATGATAACATTGAATTAATGCTTCCTCCACTTGAAACAATTATCGACTCAGCAATCTCATTAAATCCCTATGTCAGATTCAGGGATTTGCAGATAGATGTTAATACGCACAAATTAAAGGCTAACCGTTCAGAGTGGACCAGGAATCTGGGATTCCAGACAGATGTGCGTTACGGAACGTTTGATAACTTCGCATCCAACGTTGTTGAAGGTCAGAATCCCGCATTATCTTCAACACGAAATACTCAGACCAACTATGGAGTCGGCGGATATATCCGAGTTCCATTTTATGATTTTGTAAATCGAAAAAATCAGATCAAACTTGCCAAAGCTGAAATTGAACAGGCAAAGAGTTTCTCCCAGGTCCAACGCAATGAACTTCGGCAGTTGGTAATCAGACAGTACAATGAATTGATCATCAAACAAAAACTATTAAAGATAAAGACGAAATATACCGAAACTTCAAGAATTCATATGGAAATGGTTGAAAAGGAGTTTATCAATGGTACAATATCTTTGACAGAATATTCCAGCCTTTCCGAAATTGCTTCACGGGCCGAAACGGAACTGGAAAGCGCCAAAATGGATTTTAGAACAGCCTATATGATACTTGAAGAAATTGTCGGTATGAAATTTAACCTTTCAAATAAAATCAGCAATAAATGAATATTATCGATCTGATTCGTTTGTTGCGAAGGCACATAGTCCTTTTATTGATCACACCAATACTTTTGGCTGGTCTGGTCATTTATTTCACCAGAACACCTAGTTTTACTTATTCCTCTGAAACAACGCTCTATACCGGAATCGCTTCCGGCTCAAGTGTCGAGATGGGTAAATCGCTCAATTATTTTGCAACCAATACCGACTTTGATAATCTTATTAATGTAATCCATTCTCGCGAGACTCAACAGGAGGTCGCAATCAGGTTATTAGCCCAGCATCTTATGCTAAAGGAGTATGATTCGCGATATATCTCACAGAAGTCTTTCCAATATGTAAAAAGAATTACCCCAAACTATGTTAATTCGTTGATTGCAAAACAAAAGTCTGAGTCAGAAAATATTAATAATAAAACGAATGCAGCAGCCAAAGGGACACCGATTCAAGCTAAGGAACCAGTTTCAATCGAATATCAGGAGCATATAGTTAAAGAAAGCGAAACTCTATATTCCATCTCTCGTCAATACGATGTATCCGTTGAACAAATCAGAGAAGTTAACGGGCTAAATGACAACAATATTAAGCCAGGTCAAACAATCCGGATAAGAAAACAAACCGAAAACAAACCAGGAATTGATATTAAAGACACTACTACCATTGTGCAGGATAAAGACACTGCAACTTTTTCATTTTCAAAGCTCAACAATTCATTTCAAGATACGAGAAACTTACCTGCTTCCATCGATCCTTTAGCATATGAGCAGACAGTGAAGAATCTTACTGATTTGGCCAAAAGCGGAGATACCAATTTTGTCTATAACCTTTTAAATTACGACAGTCCTCATTATTCCCTTAAAGATATCTCAGAAATAAATGTCCAAAGAATCAACAACAGTGATCTTGTCAAACTAAAATTTACTTCTGACGATCCTGGGATCTGCCAGCAAACTCTTATACTTTTCACTGAGGTTTGTATAAAAAATTATAGAAATATCAAAGAGAACAGCTCCGATGCTGTTGTTAAATATTTTGAATTTCAAGTAAATCATGCGACTCAAAAGCTAAAAACAGGCGAAGAAAAACTACTGGCATTCAATAAGGGAAATAACATTATCAACTATTACGAGCAGAGCAAAGCTGTTGCCCTGGCTAAAGAAGCCCTGGATGTCGATTATAACAATATGAGAATCAAGCTTGCCGGTACAGAAGCTGCGATAAAAAGGCTGGAAGAGAAATTAGAGAGTCAGCAAAAAATTCAATTAAAAAGTGCTCCGATTGTTGAAAAAAGAAATCAGCTCAGCCAGATAAACACTAAAATTGCTACGGCCGAAACAATTGGATACAGCAATACATCCGACGGCCAGAACCTGGCTTCACTTAAAGCGGAAGCCGAACGACTAAAGGAAGAAATTCATGTCGCAGTAACTGATCTATACCGTTTTAGCAACACCACAGAAGGTCTTCCAATCAGCTCATTGCTGAATGATTGGATCACAAATGTTGTAAACTATGAAGATACCAAGGCAGGACTAGGTGTTCTGCAGAAACGGATACAGGAGTTTCAAAAACAATACGAAATCTATGCTCCGGCCGGAGCAAATCTAAAAAGAATCGAACGCGAAATTTCTGTCTCAGAACAGGAGTATCTCGAATTGTTGCATGGATTGAACCAGGCAAAACTAAAAATGCAAGATATCGAACTTTCGTCAAATCTTAAATCGGTTGATCAACCATTTTTTCCGCTTACCCCCAACCCTACAAAACGTAAGATAGTGATTGTTGTTGCTGCGTTTTTAGGGTTTCTTTTAGTTTTATCATTAATCCTGGCACTTGAATTTTTTGATGCGACATTGAAAAACCCAAAGAAAGCGGCTAAGATCCTTAAGCTATTATCATTGGGCATATTCCCCAAAATTTATTTAAAATCACGGGCACTCAATTTCCCGTTCATCACCCAACGACTGATTGAAATTATCGTCCAGCGCATTGAACTTTTGAAAAAAGAGAAGGCCGGATTTAATAGTCCTTTTCAGATTCTTCTTTTCAGTACGTCCAGCAATGAAGGTAAAACGGTCATCTCGATAAATCTGGCATCCCAGTTAAAGAAACTTGGGAACAAGGTGATCGTTATTAGGTATTCCCATGAAAATATAATACATAATGGATCAACTAAAAATCAATGTCCAGGCACTTTTTTAACTAATGACGAAGAACCACCAGTGCAGCAAAAAAGGTTCTCACTGATTAATTGGCTTTTAGGTTATGCTGATGCGCGAATAGATTATCAAAGTCGTATTTTATGCGAATACGGTTCGACGCTTTCAAAAGATCAATTCTACGAATTTGAAATTAATGATGACTACAATCGGATTACTAGTTATAAAGAATTGTTAATCAATAATAATCATTCGCTATCATTTATTCCCGACTATGTATTAATCGAGATTCCCCCAATTCTTTTTTACCCTTATCCTTCAGGTTTGGTCGCATCAGTTGATCTGCCATTAATGGTGTGTCGTGCAAATAGAATCTGGTCTCAATCTGATCAGGGTGCGTTGGAAAATGTCGCTAAAATCACTTCTCAAACACCCCAATTCATAATTAATGGGGTGGAATTGGAGGTCGTCGAATCGGTTCTTGGCGAATTACCAAAGAAAAGAAGCTGGCTTCGAAAGATTTCAAAAAGGATCATTTATTTCCAGTTCTTTGCGTCAAACCATTTGTAAAAGATCAGTGAAATTGAAATATTTTCAATGCTGAAAAAAAAGATTTAGCGAATTTAAAGTATCAACTAACAATCCTTTTAATACCTGATAATTAGTCAGATATTATTTTTCACTTATTAAAAATCAACTATTGAGAACTGCGTATCAAAAGGTGACCCAGGAAGCAAATTTTCTTTCATTAGCGGGGAATATCACAATCGCTTTTTTCGGTTTTGCAGGTTTCGCTTTGATTGCCAGAAGTTTCCCGATAGAAATATTCGGTCAATGGGTGCTATATATTTCAGCGGGTGCATTCATTGAGATGTTCAGATTTGGTATCACAAATACTGCAATTATAAGGTATCTGTCGGGAGTTGAGCATGAAGAACGTTTAAAGTTTATCGGGTCTAATGGATTCATAGGCCTGGTTGCCACAACAGTAATAGCTCTGGTAATTTGGGCATGCCATTTCTTTTTTGCCGTACCAATAAAAAATGCCGGATACGAGCTTTTCTTTGTCTGGTATCCATTACTTGCCTTTATAAATCTCCCTTACAACAATTCGCTGGTCATATTGCAGGCTGATCAGCAATTCGGCAAAATACTATTTATCAAGTCTTTTGAAAGCGGAATTTTTTTCCTGATCTTGCTATTCAATTATTTCTTTCTTAAGATGACACTTGTACAATTAGTAGTGGTGCAATTAATCATTAATTTGATTTCCTCACTTATTTGTACTGTAAAAGGATGGGACGGACTCCGTTATCTAAGACATGCAACAAGACGAACCAACAAAGTTTTACTTGATTTTGGGAAATACACCACATTTACATTAATTGGGAGTAACTTATTACGAAGCGCGGATACGCTGATTATTAGTCTTAGCCCATTAGGAACCGCTGCAGTTGCACTCTATAGTATTCCTATGAAATTAACCGAATTACAGCAGATTCCACTACGAAGTTTTGTAGCAACTGCATTTCCGAAAATGTCAAAAGCAAGTGTTCAGGGAAAAATTGAAGAAGTAAAGAATCTGTTTTATACCTATAGCGGAGCAATGTCATATCTGTTTGTATTCATCTGCATTATAACATTTGTCTTTGCCGAGTACTTCGTTTTGATTTTAGGAGGAGCTCAATATGTAGGAACAGATCCGGCTACAGGAGCCAATCCCGTTACAATCATGAGAGTATTTTCTATTTATGGATTGTTGCTTCCAATTGATAGAATGACAGGAATTGGTCTGGACAGTATCAACAAACCCGGGAAAAACCTCATTAAAGTTGGCCTTATGGTAATTGCCAATGTTATAGGTGATTTGATTGCTATTTTCATATTTAAATCGCTTCTTATGGTTGCAATTGCTTCCATTTTATTTACGGTTGTCGGGATATTGGTTGGATTCTATTTTTTGGATAAAGAACTTCATCTTAAGCATCGCAAAGTATTCTCTGCCGGGCTTAAATTTTATGAGGACATGTATAATAAAATTAAAGCACACAAATCAAAGACAATTTAATCTTTAAAATATACAGGAATAAATGATTATGCAAGGCAATGTTCATCCCTTCGAAATACAAACAGGTTCCGGCAAATTGGGGAAACCATTTTATGTTGTATCGATTCTGTGCATCGTTGCCATAGCTGCAGTACTGATAAGCCGATTGGGAGTTGCTGGTGGGTTTGCCCTGATCCTTATGCCATTCGTTGTTGCCTATTTCAATTTTCTATTCAGATTCCCCATAATTGGCTATTATTCAGCCGTTGCTCTTAGTTTTGTTTTGTTGGGATTAGGAAGGTATATTGACGATCTGCCGATTGGACTGGCAATGGACGGGCTGTTGATTTTAACTTATATAGCGCTAATATTTAATAAATTTTACGATCGGGTTGATTGGAAACCAGCAAAAAAAGATATTACGCTTTTGGCTGTTATTTGGTTTGGGTATTCACTTCTGGAGGTGCTAAATCCCGAGTCGCGAAGCTTTTCAGCCTGGATGTCGGGGATGCGTGGCATTTCCTTTTATATGGTATTAATGATCCCTCTTGCATTGCTATTTATAAATACAAATCACAAACTAAATCTGTTTTTGTATTTGTG
Organism: Mariniphaga sp.; assembly: GCA_010906965.1. Lineage (GTDB taxonomy): Bacteria > Bacteroidota > Bacteroidia > Bacteroidales > Prolixibacteraceae > JAAFHB01. Next base: position 10,934 of record JAAFHB010000031.1, read on the forward strand.
GGGAATATTTTCAATAATCGTGTCTCTGAAAGGAATCATGCAAAATACAATTGGGGTCGACCCCTGGGAAAAAGCCTGGCTCGATGCCGGAGCAGCTGAAACCCATATACTATTCGGGAAACTTCGTATCTTTTCTTTTCTGAGTGATGCCGGGCAATTTGGTGCCAATCAGGCCTATTCAGCTGTTGTTGCCACAATAATTGCACTTTCCGTAAAAAGTCGTCGCAGTAAAATATTTTGCATCATTATTGCGGTTTTGGGGTTCTATGGAATGTTATTATCAGGAACACGTGGCGCAATCAGTATTCCTTTAGCTGGGTTCGCACTCTATTTTTTTCTGAAAAAGAACATCCTAGTCATGATTTCCGGCGTTATTATTCTTCTCTCAGTATTCTTTTTCTTTAAATATACCTCAATTGGTCAGAATATTCAAGAAATCAGACGTATGAGATCGGCTTTCGACCCTAATGATCCGTCGCTTCAGGTACGGATCGAAAATCAGAAAAAACTGTCTGTTTATCTTGCCTCGCGTCCCATGGGAGGTGGAATCGGACATGCCGGGGTAAAAGCAAAGAAATTTCTTCCGAATGCATTTCTTTCTCAAATTGCCACAGATAGCTGGTATGTCTTAATTTGGGCAGAACAGGGAATAATTGGATTATGTTTGCACCTGTTTATTCTTTTTTATATTCTGATCAAAGCATCATACCGAATTATGTTCCGAATCAGGGATCCTATTTTGAAAATGAAAATGGCTGCACTTGCATCAGGTATGTTTGGAATTATGGTTGCATCCTATGGAAATGCAGTTTTGGGAACAATGCCTACAGGAATGCTATTATACACATCAATGGCAGTAATGTTAAATACAGATATACTTGATAAAGAAGCTATTTCGAAGAACCAGGAAGAGAAGTCTCTTCACTCTGAAAACGAATATTAGAAGTAATGGTTTGGTTAATTAAGATCCGATTTGCAAACTCTTAAGTTGTAGAAATAAATTATGGAAAGGCCGCTTGTTTCAATTATTACAGTTAGTTACGACCATCCCGAGGTTACTTGCGCATTGTTGGAGTCGTTACGTAATATCACCTACCCGAACATTGAAATTATTGTGGTCGACAATGCTTCTCCAAACGATGATCCGGCAATTATATATCAATTGTATCCTGAAATAATTTTTATTCAAAGCAAAGAGAACCTGGGCTTTGCTGGCGGAAATAACCTGGGCATCCAGCAAGCAAAGGGGAAATATGTTCTGTTTCTGAATAATGATACGGAAGTTGAAATGGGATTTCTGGAGCCGCTGGTTGAAAAATTTGAAAAAAACAACAAAATTGGAGCAGTTAGTCCAAAGATAAAATTCTTCTACAAACCGGATACAATTCAATTTTCAGGACAAGCCCCTATCAATCCTTACACAATACGCAGCCACGGATTTGGATACGGAGTAAAAGATAGCGGCCAGTTTGATCATGATACACTTACCTCATTTGTACATGGTGCAGCAATGATGTTACCCATGGAAGTCATAAAAAAAGTGGGGTTGATGGCAGAGATTTATTTTCTGTATTACGAGGAACTTGACTGGGGTGCCCGAATTAGAAATGCTGGCTACGAGTTGTGGTATGTTCATAATTCAACTGTTTTGCACAAAGAATCGATTTCAACAGGAAGGCTTTCCCCTTTCAAAACATTCTACATGAACCGATCAAGGTTACTTTACCTCCGGCGTAATGTGAACAGCACCACATTCGTAGTAGCTTTGCTTTATCAACTATTCGTTTCAATTCCTAAGAATATGCTTTCTTTCATCTTTAAGAAAAATAGCGGGCATTTTAAAGCCTACTGCAATGCTGTTAATTGGCATATTAAAAATATGTTTATCAAAGACATACACGATAATCCAACCTTGTAATTCAAATCTATTAATCCGAATTAGTCATGAATACGGCATTATATACAATATTTCAAATAATACAAATCTTTGCGTTCATCGTATTATTGCTACCGACACTCTATATTTTGATATTTGCAGTTGCGGGATTATTTTACAAGCAACAATCCTACCCTATCCAGCCCACATTACGAAGAATAGCAGTACTTATTCCTGGTTATAAAGAAGATGATGTGATAATTGAGGTTGCAAAAGATGCTCTTGAACAGGAATATCCTCATCAAAAATATGATGTTGTGATAATTGCCGACTCCTTTCAAAAGGAAACAATTTCCAGACTACGGGAATTGCCTATCAAAGTTATCGAAGTTAAATTTGATAAAAGCACTAAATCGAAAGCCTTAAACAAAGCGATGGAGCAGTTGCCCGATGAATATGATATCGCAGTTGTACTTGATGCTGACAACTTAATGGCTGCCGACTTCCTGACGAAAGTAAATGCAGCTTTTGAACAGCGTTTTATGGCAGTTCAAGGTCACCGGGCAGCTAAAAACATGGACACTCATCTGGCTATTCTCGATGCCGTTAGTGAAGAGATCAACAACCACATTTTCCGAAAAGGACATCGCGTTTTAGGCCTTTCTTCAGCAATCATTGGTTCAGGAATGGCATTTAAATATGATTTTTTCAAAACGATGATGTTATCAGTAACAGCGATTGGTGGATTTGATAAGGAAATAGAACTTAAAATGCTTAAAGAGAAACACAAAATTGCTTATCTTGATGATGCTTTAGTTTATGATGAAAAAGTGCAGAAAGCTGAAGTTTTCAGTAATCAGCGTCGACGTTGGCTCTCAGCACAGTTGCATTACTTTCGCCAGGATTTTGGTTCGTCTTTGAAAGCTTTTATAACTCAGGGAAATATCGATTACTTTGATAAAGCGATTCAATTTATTCAACCACCAAGAATCTTACTGCTTGGTGCGGTAATTTTAGTAAGTAATTTATTTATTCTGACCAATTGGTTCTTAAATATTTTAAGTTTAAGTATCATTTTATGGTTAATACTTCAGATTCTTTGTTTATTAGCCTTCTTGTTCTCAATTCCAGGTTCGTTTTACAATGTTGGCACCTTAAAAGCAATGGCAAGCTTACCAAAAGGCATGTTACTAATGTTTGGCTCGTTGCTTAAAATCAAAGGAGCTAATAAGCAATTTATTCATACAAAACACACTGTTGTTAAACCTCCTATTAATTAATCATTTACTAAAATTTACTGTTACAATATAGACATATGAATATCAAAAATAAAATCCTCCTCTTATTTTCCGCTACGATAGTAATTTTAGCTGCGGTTCTGTTTTTATTTCGTAAAACTCAACAGCGACAAAATGATATGATTATACAATCTGCCGCAGAACAACAGGTTGTTCTGATCAATACTGCAATCCATGTTCAATCCGATCAGCTTGATCAGATCGTTCTGGATTATACCAATTGGGATGAAATAATTGTCAAACTTAAAACCCCAAATCAACGATGGGCAGACGATAATATTGCAAGTATCATTAAATCATTTAAACTTTTCTCCGTCGATGTATTTAACGCTGACAATCAGTTAATTTACGGTTTCGGCAAACAATCAACTAATATTCTGGGAAATTCAGCAACTCGTAAATTAATCATCAATGCGATGAAGGATAAAGGAATCTTGCACTATTTCAAGCTAATTCCTGATGGCCTGTTAGAAATTTCTGCCGCATCGATACATCCAACCCTCGATAGCTTACGGGTTTCTCCACCTTCAGGGTATTTTTTTATCAGCAGAATCTGGAACCAGGACTTTTTGCATGATTTATCAGAAAATACGGCAAGCACTATCTTCTTTGCGGAAAGGGAAATCCAGAACATCCAACGCCTGGAAAATGACTCGATTACTGTTTCTAAGGCACTATTGAGCTTTGATGAGAAAAGAATTGGAAACCTGGTAATTAAAAAACCAAATAATGTTCTTGTCAACTATCATAAATTAAGTGATTTTGTGTTTTACTTTCTTGTAATTACGCTGCTTATCTTGCTTTCATTATTCTTTATTATACTTTACCAATGGATCAGACGTCCACTAAAACTAATCACAGATAGTCTAAGACATGGAGACACTTCACAATTGGAAGTGCTCAAAAAAAAGAAGAATGAGTTCAGTCAGATAGCCCGTCTAATTTCAATTTTCAACCAACAGAAATTGGAGCTCGAAAAGGAGAACATCGAAATAAACCTCATACAGACCGAATTAATAAAGCAACGCAGTGTCCTTCATGGGATGGCACTTGCATCTAATCATCTATTGACCAACGAAAATTTCGATTCCGCTATTCAGGAAGCGCTTGATGCCATAAGCAGTCCATCATCATTAGATCGGATTTTTATATACAAAAATTTATCAGACAATTCATTAGGCGAAAGAAATGCAAAAAGAGTATATAAATTTATTACTCCGGCCTTAAGGGATAAAGTTGATTCAAGAAACTGCGAAGAAATTTCATTCTCACAAACAGCTGAATGGTTTTCATCCCTAAAGGAAGGCAAAACGATAAAAGGGCTATCAAGTGAATTCAATACAGAATTAAAGCAGTTAATTGAATGTCAATTAATTAAATCAATAATAATCGAACCGGTTATTGATAAGAAGAAAAATCATTTCTGGGGATTTGTTGGATTTGCCGACTGCACGAATGATCATATCTGGACAACTGCTGAAGAGACAGTTTTAAGCATGCTGGCAAGTAACATTGGAGGAGCAATCCGGAGACAGGAGTCGCAGGAAGAGCTAAAAAATGCAATGGAACTAGCCAAATCAGCTGACCGCGCAAAATCTGAGTTTCTGGCCTCCATGTCTCATGAAATTCGTACTCCAATGAATGGTGTCATCGGTATGACCAGTCTTTTGCTGCTCTCAGACCTCACCCCAACTCAGCGTGACTATGTCAATACAATAGAAACATCAGGCGAAAGCCTGATGAATATTATTAATGAGATACTTGATTTTTCTAAAATTGAATCAGGACGAATGGAGCTGGAAGAAAATTCATTCGATCTGCGTCTTTGTATCGAAGATGTTCTGGATCTTATGGCTCCTAAAGCGCTTGAAAAGCATCTTGATATCATTTATTTTATTGATCCTGAAGTGCATCAGTATATTTTTGGTGATGGTTTCAGGTTACGCCAAATAATTGTTAATCTGGTAAGTAACGCTATCAAATTCACTGAAAAAGGAGATATTCTGATCTATATTTCATTGGCTTCGCAGACAGATGGAAATGTTGTTCTCGATTTTTCAGTTAAAGATACGGGAATAGGTATACCTTCAAATAAAATAGATTTACTATTTTTACCATTCACCCAGGTAGATGCCTCTACAACAAGAAAATACGGTGGAACTGGTCTTGGCTTGGCGATTACTTCCAGTCTCGTAAAATTAATGCATGGTAAAATTTGGGTGATAAGTGACGAAGGAAATGGGTCTAATTTCCACTTTACAATTCAAACACGAAATTCAACCCCTGAAGAGGAATTCAATCAGGCTGATAAGACACTCCAAAATCTTCCGGGTAAATCAATTCTAATCGTTGATGACAATGCCACTAACCGTAAAATACTAAAATTACAGTGTGAATTTTGGGGAATGAAAGCGACTGCTGCTGAGTCCGGCGAAGAAGCCCTTATTTTACTTGGCAAAAACCATTATGATGCAGGTATTCTTGACATGCAAATGCCTCAAATGGATGGAATTATGTTGGCACGCGAAATTAGGGTCCAGTTCAGCAAAGAAAAACTGCCATTAATAATGCTTACTTCAGTGGGTTTTAACAAAGAATCAGAGGAACTAAAAAAACTATTTTCATACTATGTTAATAAACCGATTAAGCATTCGCAACTTGCTGATATTTTACTGAAGGTGGTAACATCAATCAAAACACCAATAGTAGCAGCACCAATAAACTATGAAAAACTAAATGAAATTTCGAAGAAATACCCGTTTCAGATTTTAATTGCCGAAGACAACCAGATTAATCAGAAACTAATACGAAATGTTTTTGAAATATTGGGGTATAAAACTGATATTGTAGCAAATGGCCTCGAAGCATTGGAAGCACTTAAACGAAAGAACTACAATTTAATCTTCATGGATATTCAAATGCCAGAAATGAACGGTTACGAAGCAACCAGCATCATAGTCCAGCGCAGGAAAGAAGACCGGCCAATAATTATCGCCATGACTGCCAATGCAATGCAGGGTGACAAAGAAAAATGTCTGGAATCCGGAATGGATGATTATGTTTCCAAGCCGATGAAGGTTAATGATTTGGTCAGGGTTATAAAAATTTGGGGAGACAAGCAATTCTCTAATCAATAATCTGTTTGAATAAGTAATCATTTGCCTAATTATTGGAACATATTCTGTGGATATTGGTTTTATAGTTTAAGGATGACTTCAAAACCAAAATTAGTTTATTATTAACTTTTTCAGACTGCGATAATTTACATACGTGATATGTATCAGTTGCAGATAGTTTTAAGCAAGATAAAGAATGCATCATTGTGGATATTAACGCCTAATAATATGTTTTAGTACATGCAAAACTCTTACATACAAGTAATTAAAAGGCTGGACACTTTTGCTACATCCTTTTCCGGAATATATTCCCTGGATGAGGTGGTGCAGTCTATTCAGTCAATATTGGAAGATGTTTTTCCTGTTAAGGTTAAGGTGTTTTATCTTTACGACCAGTCAGAAAACCGTTTAAAACTACTTTTTGTCAAATGCTTTAATGAAGAAGAAAAGCAATTCGCCGAAAAAAGTGCTTTGGAAGGTTACTCAGGAATAGTATTTCGAACAAAGAAAATGATTTATGTTCCTGATATACTTCTTGATCCAAATTACCATGCCATGCCAAATGAGCAATCATTTATTGGCAGATCCCGATTGTTTCTGCCAGTTATGAATGGGACTCAAGTTGTAGGCGTCTTCGGAATTATTGATAATCAACCAAATGCTTTTAATGAGGAGGATATCGCTATTCTGACATTTATTTGCAATATGGCAGGGACAATATACGGTAACATTATTAATCAGAATCTATTAAAATCTTCCAGCGAAGAAATCCTAAATCTTTCCAAAATCTCTGGCGAAAATCCTGATCCAGTTCTTAGGATAAGTTATGATAAAATATTACTCTATGCAAATAAGGCTTGTGATCAATTATTAAACTTTCATGGTTTTAAAAATGGAGAAGTTGTAAGTGATGTATTTGGAGATGGGCTTACCGAATCAATCAAAACCGGGAATATCGTTGATCGGGAAATATCAGATGGGATCAACATTTATTCCTTTCTTTTCACCCCTGTGAAAGGTGCAAGATATATAAACCTTTATGGCAGAGATCTGACGCAACGAAAAATCATTGAAACGGAATTAAAAAAATTGGCACTCATTGCCAAAGAGACTGGAAATGCGGTAATTATTACTAATAAAATAGGGAAAATTGAATGGGTGAATGAGGCTTTTATTAAAATGACTGAATATAGCCTTGAAGAAATAAAAGGAAAAATACCTGGCGCCTTTTTGCAAGGAAAAGAAACTGACAAACAAACCGTTGCCTTACTCTCCGAAGCTATTAAAAGCAATAAGCCGCTCGAAGTTGATCTGATCAATTATTCAAAATCAGGCAAAAAATACTGGATAAAACTTCAGATCCAGCCTGTTTTCAATTCCAACGGACAATTGGAAAATTTTATTTCTGTTCAAAAAGAGATCACGAAAGAGAAAGAAACTGAGCAGGAGTTAATTAAGACAACTAATTTTCAAAAGGCAATCCTTAACAGCTCAGCGATTGCCATTATTTCGACTGATCTGAATGGGAGAATTCAATCCTTTAATCTGGCAGCCAGCAGAATGTTAGGGTATTCTGCCGAAGAGGTGATTGGGGAAACTACCCCGCTTCTATTTCACGATGAGTTAGAAATTCGTACACAAGCAGTTAATAGACCCGATCAAAGCCTTTGTTACTTTGGAGGTTGCAAGATCCATAATAACAAAGATTTAAACAATATCAGTATAGAAAGCAGTGAATATACGTGTATTCGTAAAAATGGCAGCAAATTTTCGGTTTCACTTACAGTGTCTCCTCTTCTGGGTGATCAGGGCGAGGTGACCGGATTTTTAGGAATGGCGGAAGACATCACTCAGCGGAAGGAACAGCAAGATGCACTTCGAATTGCAAATCTCAGATTTAGATCCCTCATTTCAAGTCTCCAGTCGGGAGTAATGGTCGAAGATGAACAGCGAAAAGTTGTTCTTGTAAACCAACGTTTCTGTGATTTATTTTCGATTCCTTTATCTCCGGAACAGTTAATTGGAAGCAACTGCATAGATGCCGCTGATGCGGTAAAAGAATTATTTAAAGATCCGCAGGTTTTTATTCTTGACATCGATCATACATTGGCTATCGGACAAATTGTTACAAATCATGAACTGCTGATGAAAAATGGTACTTCACTCGAGCGTGATTTTATTCCTATTGAAGATATTGAAAAGAAAAATTTTGGAATACTCTGGATTTACCGTGATATTACACAAAGAAAACGAAGTGAAAGAGATTTATTGCGCCAGAGTCGCGTATTAAGTGGTACAGCACAGGCAATGAATTACTTGCTAACTCTTCAGGATCATAATCAAGCTATTCAAAAAGCACTGGAAGCAATTGGGATTGCAGCTGGTGTCGATCGGGTTTACATTTTTGAAAATAATGAATCGACAGGAGAATCTTTTTTCAGTCAACGATTCGAATGGACAGCCAAGGGAATCGTTCCTCAAATAGATAATCCGGAACTACAGAACATGCCATACAGTACAAGCTTTCCAAGATGGTATAATCTATTGTCTGCCGGAAAGACAGTTTCAGGGTTAAGTAAAGATTTTCCTGAAAACGAGCGTAAAATACTTGAAAGTGAAGATATTGTTTCAATCATTGCAGCACCCATTTTTGTAAATGATCACCTTTGGGGCATGGTCGGTTTTGATGACTGTTCAATTGGCATTGAATGGTCGACCAATGAATTATCCATCCTTCTGGCGCTAGCTGGAAGTATAGGCGGAAGTATTTCGAAAAGAAATATTGAAAATGAAATAATTAATGCAAAGCACATTGCGGAATACGCTACAAAAACCAAATCGGAATTTTTGGCAACGATGAGTCATGAGATCCGGACGCCCATGAATGGAATAATAGGCATGACCAGCCTTCTCATGCAAACGCCACTGACTTTCAATCAACGCGATTATGCCGAAACAATCAAAATAAGTGGCGAATTATTGCTTAATTTGATCAACGACATTCTTGATTTTTCAAAAATTGAATCGGGAAAAATGACGCTCGAAGAACACCGTTTTAACCTGAGGATGGCCATTGAGGATGTATTAGATCTGATGTCTACAGCTGCATTTGAAAAGAAGATTGGTTTATATTTCCAGGTTGATCCGGCTATTCCGCAAAAAATCACAGGCGATCTTACCCGCTTGCGCCAGATACTAGTGAACCTGACGGGAAATGCACTCAAATTCACTGACCATGGCGAAGTTGTCATCAGCGTTAATCAGATTGAAATGCAAGGAGATGAAGCAATTCTTGAGTTTTCAGTTAAAGATACAGGTGTTGGTATTCCTGAAGAAAAAATAGACCGGCTCTTTAAACCATTCAGTCAGGTAGATGCCTCGACAACCAGAAAATACGGAGGTACAGGTTTGGGGTTGGCAATATGCTCAAAACTTGTCAAATTGATGAACGGCGCTATATGGGCAAAAAGTCAGTTAAATATAGGATCTGAGTTTGTTTTTACGATTAAAACCTCTTATCACTCTAAAGGCGAACAAATCAATATGCCTTTCCAACTACCCAAAGGTCTGAAAGATAAAAACATTTTGATTGTTGATGGCAATCCAACAAGCAGAAGTATACTCATCTCACTTTTCAAATATTTAGAAATGAATGTTTTGTCTGCTGATTCAAACAAAATGGCTTTAAATATAATTAATGAGACAAATGACATTGAGCTTTTTTTGATCGATAATGATCTTCCTGATATGGAAAGTAACCGGCTTGCATCCGAAATTAAAAAAACTGCGAAATATAAGGATCGACCTTTAATTCTGATTGCTTATCCCGCTTTAACTGAACAAGGATCAATTCCTGACAGCAATTTTCTTGTCAGGATTAATAAACCATTAAAGCACTCTCAATTGATTACTTATGTGTCAGATTTACTCAACGGAAGTAAAGTAGCACAGAATCAAAGCCTTAATGAGCCTAAGCAACTGCTAAAAATCAATGATCTGTATCCTTTAAAAATTCTTGTTGCAGAGGACAATGCCATTAATCAAAAGTTGATATCCAGATTGTTCGAAATGTTAGGATATACGATACAAATTGCTGCCAATGGTTATGAAGTTATCAATGCCCTTAATCTGATGAATTTTGACATTGTTTTTATGGACATCCAAATGCCGGAAATGGATGGTTTAGAGGCTACACAAAAAATTATTGCCCAATGGGGAAGTCACAGGCCGTTGATTGTAGCGATGACTGCAAATGCCCTTAAAAATGATAAAGAGATATGCCTCGCTGAAGGAATGGATGATTATATCAGTAAGCCGTTAACAATTGATCAGGTAAGAACTGGAATTGAAAAATGGGCATCAATGCAACATGTTAATTAAGATAGCACATACTCTTTAAGCATCTAAATAACAAAATATCAACAAATATCGCATCACAATGAAAATCGGTATCGAAGGACAACGTCTTTACAGAAATAAGAAACACGGGATGGATATGGTCGCTCTGGAACTGATTCGCAACCTCCAGGAGATCGATCATAAAAATGAATACGTCGTTTTTATCAAACCTGATATTGACGATGAAGTTTTAAAGCAAACCTCAAATTTTAAGATTGTTAAATTAAAAGGTGGTTTTTATCCTCTGTGGGAACAATTTTCGTTGCCGGCTGCTGCCAGAAAAGAAGGGTGCCAGCTACTTCATTGCACAAGTAATACTGCCCCGGTAAATACCCGGATACCATTGATTGTTACCCTTCACGATATTATCTATATGGAAAGCAATTACGTGAAAATTTTAAAGGGTAGCGGTTCGTGGTATCAAAAAATGGGAAATATCTATCGGCGATTAGTGATTCCAAAAATCGTAAAAAAGAGCAGCAAGATTATAACAGTCTCCCATTTTGAGAAAAATAGAATTGGCCAGTTTTTCGGAATCGAGGGCGATAAAAGACTAACAGCGGTCTATAACGGAGTCAGTGAGCATTTTAAACCGATAACAGATAATATTGAATTGCAACGTGTCAAAATAAAATACAACCTTCCCGAGCATTACTTCTTTTTCCTTGGCAATACCGATCCCAAGAAAAATACAAAAGGAACATTGAAAGCCTTTTCGGATTTTCTCAAACAAACCAATAGCGACTTGAAACTGGTAATGCTTGATTATGATCGGACAGAACTTGAAAAATTGCTTAGTGAAACTGATGATAAATCATTGATTAACAGTATTTATTTAACCGGATATGTTGTAAATACCGATTTACCTGCAATTTACAGTCAATGTCAGGTGTTTCTTTACCCTTCTCTACGCGAGAGTTTTGGGATACCGATGCTTGAGGCAATGGCTTGTGGTGTTCCTGTGATCACATCCAACACTTCCTCAATGCCTGAAGTCGCCGGATCAGCTGCATTTATAATTGACCCTTACAAACCAGCAGAAATCACCGATGCCCTGATTCAAATTACCAGCAATCCGGAATTAAGAAAGCAGTTAATTGATAAAGGATTGCAGCAATCGGCTAAATTTTCCTGGAAAGCCATGGCAAAAGATGTTCTTGATATATATGAACAAATTGGCAACGCGTTTGCTAAATAATTAAACATCAAGACATATGATTCAAAATAGGGATATAATAGTCGTTGGAATTCAACCCTGGGATATTGAAATTGGGAGCAATTGTAAAAATATTGCAGAGGAATTTGCAAAAAACAATCGGGTGCTGTACGTGAACTCTCCGCTAGACCGAATTTCAATGTATCGGCAAAAAAAACTTGATCGAATCAGAAAAAGAATAAATATTGTAAAAAGCGGAAAGCCTGAGTTAATCGAAATATCCACCAACTTATGGAATCTTTACCCTGCATGTCTGATTGAATCAATTAATTGGATCAGGTCACCCAAATTGTTCGACTGGATAAATAAGATAAATAATAAACGGTTTGCCAAACAAATTAAGTTAGCCATTGAAAAGCTTGGATTTCAAAACTATATCATTTTCAATGATAGCGATATGTTCAGAAGTTTCTATATGAAGGAACTACTAAAACCGGAAACATATATCTACTACACACGTGATAATCTGATTTCAGTTGATTACTGGAAGAAGCAGGGGGTGCGACTTGAGGCGCAGCATATGCAAAAAGCTGATTTGGTAGTTGCCAACTCGACTTATCTGGCAACTCTGGCAAAAAAATTCAATCCAAGTTCATTTTATGTTGGTCAAGGTTGTGATGTAAGTATGTTTGATGCAAAATTAATTACAGCAGTTCCGTCTGATATTCAGAATATTCCAAAACCAATAATTGGATATATAGGAGCACTGTTATCACTTCGACTCGACATCAAAGTTATTGAACACATTGCTGAAAGTCGTCCTGAATGGAGCGTTGTTCTTGTTGGACCTGAAGATGACGCATTTAAAACCAGCAAATTGCATCAGCTTAAAAACGTATATTTCCTCGGAAATAAAAACGGAAATGAACTCCCCTCCTACCTCATTCATTTCGATGTGGCTATTAATCCGCAAATTCTGAGTCCGGTAACAATCGGTAATTATCCCCGTAAAATTGACGAATATCTGGCTATGGGAAAACCCACAGTTGCCACCAAAACAGAAGCCATGAGCATATTTTCCGATTTTACCTATCTTGCTGAAAACAAGAATGAATATATTACCTTCATTGAAAAGGCGCTTCGGGAAGATAATGATCAAATTCGCCTAAAAAGGGAAGAATTTGCGCACAACCATACCTGGAAAAATAATGTCTTCGAGATTTTCGGGGCAATTGAAACAGTTAAATCATCAAAATTAAAATCTAAATAATGAGCATCGTTGAAAGAATCAAATCAAACCCGAAGCTTAAACAATTAGTTTTAAACCTTATGATGCCTAAAAACCAATCAAGGCCAAGGCTTTGGGTGAAATTATTTTTGAATCCTTTTAAACACAAAAAAGGAAAGAATTCCCGGATTTGTCGGTATACACGAATGGATGTGATGCCATTCAACAATTTCGAACTGGGAAATGATTCAACTATCGAAGATTTTTGTACTATCAATAACGGAGTTGGGGATGTATTGATTGGTGACCGCACCCGAATTGGAATGAGTAATGTTTTGATCGGTCCCGTAACCATTGGTAATGATGTTATGTTTGCTCAAAACATTGTTCTCTCAGGATTGAATCATGGGTATGAAGATATTACAATTACTCCTCACAAACAGCCAGTTACGAAGAATAAAATTACAATTGAAGATGAAGTATGGATTGGAGCCAATTCAGTTATTGTGGCAGGAGTTACCATCGGCAAACATTCGGTAATTGCAGCCGGATCAATCGTAACCAAAGACATACCTCCTTTCTCAGTTGCAGCAGGGAATCCTGCCAAAGTAATCAAGCAGTATAACCTCGAAACGGGAATATGGGAACGTGTTACTATAAAGGCTTAAATAATTCTTTTCAAACAATTTAGTTATCCTTTAATCATCAATTAATATGCAAGTTGTGCAAGTAATATTCTGGATACTTCTTTTTATTGTATTTTATGCCTATGTTGGCTATGGTATACTTTTATTCGCAATTATTCTCGTCCGAAGAATGCTTGGGCTTTCGAAAGTGCGCAACGAACGTTCTGATTACGAGCCAGAGGTTACCATTTTTATCGCCGCATACAACGAAAAAGATTTCATTGCTGAAAAGATTAAAAATACATTCGAACTTGAATACCCGGCGAATAAACTACATATGATTTGGGTCACAGATGGTTCGGACGATGGAACTCCTGAAGCACTACTCAATTACGAAGGAATAGAAGTACACCATCTCCCGCAACGGAATGGAAAAATCGGGGCAATGAACCGTGGGATGCAATTCGTCAAAACACCTGTTGTTATTTTTTGCGATGCAAATACGATGCTCGGAAACGAATCGGTTCGCAGAATTGTAAAGCTTTTTAGCGATCCTAAGGTTGGATGCGTTTCGGGTGAAAAGCGTATTTTCGGGAAGGACAAAGATGCTGCCGCCGGTGCTGGTGAAGGACTTTATTGGAAATACGAATCGAAACTTAAAAAATGGGACGCAGAACTTTATTCCGTGGTTGGTGCTGCCGGAGAGTTGTTTGCTATCAGAACTGAACTCTATCAGGAAGTTGAAAAAGATACCTTACTCGACGATTTTATTATTTCGCTCAGAGTTGCCCAAAAAGGCTATACGATACAGTATGATCCTGAAGCTTATGCAATTGAAAATGCTTCAGCCAACGTGAAGGAAGAACTAAAACGCAAAATCAGGATATCGGCAGGTGGAATTCAATCTGTAATCAGACTTAGTTCGTTACTGAATATTTTCAAATACGGGACGTTATCGTTTCAGTATATATCGCACCGTGTGTTGCGCTGGACACTCGCACCACTTTCACTACTATTTCTTATTCCTTCCGGATTATTTTTAGCAGTCAAGGAAGGGATTTTAGAGTTTGGATTTTACAGCATCTTATTTTGGCTTCAGATGTTATTCTATTTTAGTGCATTACTTGGCTGGTACCTCGAAAACAAATCAATTCGAATTAAGCTTTTGTTTGTTCCTTACTACTTTTTCATTATGAATTTATCAGTTTTTCTGGGATTTAAGCGTTACTTAAAGGGTACACAATCAGTAAACTGGGACAGGGCAAAACGAGGCAAATAATTTTCATTCAGTATATTAAATGCATAAAAGTCTGGCAATATTTCTCTTAGGTGGATTACTTTCAACAACACACATTGCAATTGGTCAAAAAACCAGTTACCTGATTGATATTGACAAATTGTACATCGATGCCACCGATCAAGCTTACAAAAACATTAAACCTGGTGATACACTATTATTTGCAGCCGGAAATCGCGACTATCTATTAATTAAAAATTTCCAGGGCCAACCGGGAAAACCAATTGTGATGATGAATACAGGTGGTGAAATTATCATCGATACCGATCATTACTATGGAATATCCATCCAGAATTGCCGTTATTTTAAATTTACAGGTACAGGAGACCCAAATAAGACTTACGGTATTCAGATAAAAAGAGTTGCAAATGGTGGCGGAATTGGGATTGGCGATTTAAGCTCTGACTTTGAACTCGACCACGTTTCGGTTGAGAACTGTTTAATTGGTGGTATCTACGCTAAAACAGATCCTGATTGTTCTTTAACTTCCGTCAGGAGTGCTTTTACTCAATATAATACCAATATTCACGACAACTATATTGCGAATGTTGGCAACGAAGGATTGTATGTTGGAAGTTCAAGCTATTGGGGGCAAACTGTGAATTGTAATGGAAATGACATGGTCCTGATGCCTGGTTTACTCGAAGGGGTAAAAATCTACAACAACATCATCAGGTATTCTGGTTGGGATGGCATTCAGGTAAGTTCTGCCTCCAAAAATTGTCAGATATATAACAATACTGTGCTGTTCGACAGTCAATCGGAGACAGATTCACAGATGTCCGGGATATTAATTGGAGGTGGCTCAAAATGTGATTGTTATAACAATTATATCAGTCAGGGCAAAGGAGATGGAATCGAAAGCCATGGTTTAGGTGGTTATCGTATATTCAACAATATAATCTTTGATGCAGGCCTCAGTTTTAAACCAAATGATATTACCCTGATGAAGTACGGTATTTTTGTGACTGATATTTCGGTTCAAAAGGACTCGTCCTTTTACATTCAGCACAATGATATTATCAACCCTAAATCGGAAGGTATCAGATTTTCAAGTATTAAGAGTAAAAATAACCTGATAGCTTCCAACGTAATCATCAATCCTGGGAATTTCGATTACTACGCAAACGGGAATACCAGTTTCACTGGAAACGACGCTTACATTATGTTTCAGTACACTCAATCAGAAGCGATTATCAAAAATAACTATTTGGCACGAAATGCCAATTCCGTAGGTTTTTCATCAACAAATATGCAATTGCCCTTTGATTTCAAATTAGTTGCAGGTTCTCCGCTGATTGACGGTGCAGATATCGATAAAAATATTAGCTTTGATTTTTCAGGTTTTACTCGACCTTACGGAGTAAAGTCAGATATTGGCGCCTTTGAATACGATTTTGCAACGCCGGTTGAAATCCGGCCAATTGTAGCTGATAATTTGATCAGGCTATTGCAAAATCCTGTGAAAGACTTTCTATTCATCAAATTACCTAAAAATTCGGATTCTGTTATTTATCTAAAAGTTTTCGATCTGAACGGTAAATTAATTCTTCAACTAAAACAATCGGATCTGTCTATTGGAAACCAGGTTATTCTGGCAAATGTTTCGCAAATAGTTCCTGGAGTATATGTTTACACAATTCGAGTTGGTGAAAATATAAGTTCAGGTAAGTTTTTAAAATTTTAGTATGTTTAAAAAAAGGACAAACAGAGAAATATATGAATATCCAAAATAAAATAACATGTATCGTCGTTGGCGAGGGAAATCTACCATTACGGTGCATTGGAATTCTCAAAGATCACGGCATCACTATCCAGGCATTGGTTTCGGGAGACGATTGGCTGCTTCATGAGAATGTGGCTGAAAGCTTTCCTAAATACAGTAATCTTTCTGATCTAACAGTCTTTGAACCGGTTGATTTTATTTTCAGTATCAACAACAGCTTAATCCTCAAGAAGTCATTCACCTCTCTGGCCAAAATCATGGCAATTAATTATCACGATGCCCCGCTTCCGCGATATGCTGGCATGTACGCAACTAACTGGGCTATATTGAATGGAGAAATGGAACATGGCATATCGTGGCACGAGGTGGTTGACAAAATTGATGCCGGTGATATTGTTGCCAGTCAACCACTTCCTGTTATGCCAAACGACACTGCCCTTTCGCTCAATACGCGATGCTTCGAAGCCGCTTTAAAAAGCTTTGCCGATTTAATCGATTCAATTGTTGAAAACAGATTAACGCCGGTCCCTCAGAATTTGGAAAACCGAACATATTATCCATATGCTTCACGTCCGGAATCTTTAGGTCTGATAACCCATAAAATGACAGCCAGATCAGCAGATTCCTTGATTCGGGCTACTAATTTCAGCAGTCATTATGCGAATGAATTTACGCTGCCCTTGCTTTATATTCACAGCGAATACTATATAGTTACAAAAGCATCAGTCGTTTTTGATAAATCAGGAATTTCTGGTAAAGTAATTGATTATAAAGGGAAAAGAGGCTTCTATTGTCAGGATGGATTAATTATTCCCGAAATTATTTACGATAAAAACGGCCATAAAACCAAAATTGAAGAAATTTTTGGTATTGGTATTCAATTGATAATACCAGATAAAACCATTGCAAACAGTGCCTTAAATTACTTTGGCAATGTGGCTAAATATGAACCTTTCTGGCGAAAACAACTTGAAATTGCTGAGTTTTTAACTTGGCCGGTACTGAATGGAGAACATAGTCGATCAATTACAAAATCGAACATAAATAATCATTTAATTACCCAACTTGAAGCGCTTTTTCCGGGTCAGCAAATTGATGATATCCTGGTAGCTTCGCTAATGCTTTTCTTTCTTCGGATATCCAACCAAACATCAGGATCATTAGGATTTGTATCCTCTGAACTACTTCTGAGCATTAAAGAATTCGAGGATTTTTTCAATCCATGGGTGCCGTTCAATGTTGCAATTGATAATTCGAATAGCGTAATAGCTGAAGTTGGAAGAATTTCAGGAATAATAAGGAAGGCTGAATTATCTAAAACATTCTTACGCTCAACAAGAATTCGTTATCCTGAATTACGAGGTAATGCTTCTGATATACCAAACATCATTCTTTCAAAAGCTTCGGTTGAAACTAATTATCAGAATGCTCATAGTATTATTATTAATGTTGGAACCGCTGAAATCAGCTTCTGCATGCCTGATAATTCTAATTCTCCAGGCGCAAATTCGTTGGTTGAGAGTTTTGAAATGTTCCTGAATAACATCATTCAATCACCTGGTCAGTCGGTTAAACAAATCGGGCTGTTGACTGCTGCAAAAGCACTGGAAATTATACAATCTGTTAATCGGGAGGTTTGTGAGCCCGTGATCGTAAATGACGTTATAGATCAGTTCTTTGCTGTATCTGTTAAGTATTCCGAACATACTGCTATTTTTGATTCAGGGAAAAGCTATTCTTACAACACCTTCGAAATAGATATCGAGAATCTGGCAGCTAAAATATTGATTTTAGGTATTTTGCCTGATCAGATTGTTGCCGTTGCCATCGACCGCACCTACAATTATTTTGTAGCAATTATGGCAATACTGCGTTGTGGCGCCAGTTTTCTGCCCATCGATCCGACGATGCCGTCAGAAAGAAAACAGTTTTTCTGTACCGATGCAAGTGTTTCGCTAATTCTTACTGATCATGCTATTTCAGATTTGGCCGATAGTATTCCGGTACTCAATGTCTCAGAAATAGAGAATTCGGGTCCAAATTATAATCAAAAAATTGTTTATAATCCTGATAGTGTAGCCTATATAATTTATACAAGTGGTTCAACCGGAGTTCCGAAGGGTGTAAAAATATCACGAAAGGCGCTGGCTAATTTCATTTCCGGTGCATTGGGGTTGTACAAAATCACAGATAAAGACCATGTATTGCAGTTTTCGAGTCTTGCTTTTGATGCCAGTATTGAAGAAATTTTTGCCTCATTTTGCTCGGGAGCTTCCCTCTATTTACGTACAGCCGAAATGCTATTAGCCGATGAGTTGCTGAATTTTTCGCACATACATCAGATTTCAGTTTGGGACTTACCCACCGCATTTTGGCGACAAGTCATTCAATCAGAAGCTTACACTGACAAAGATCTTCCGGATAGTTTGAGATTAGTAATCATTGGCGGTGAAGCTGTATCAACTAATGATGTAGTTTTATGGAATAAACGGGAAACTAAGCACAGGCTGCTTAACACTTATGGACCAACAGAAACGACAGTCGTCGCACTTGCATACGAAATAAAAACCGGATATAAACCCGAAACGACAGTTCCAATCGGTCAGCCTCTGCCGGGATACAAACTATATATTTCTGATACGAACCGTCAAATCGTTCCTGAAGGAATTGCAGGCGAACTACTTGTGGCGGGCGAAAGTTTGGCGCTGGGATACCTGAACCGTGAACAGGAACAAAACAAAGCTTTTATCTGGTTCGAAACTCCTGACAATGGACTTCAACGATGTTATTGCACGGGCGATTTAGTTATAGCCAGTAAAGATGGATTAGTCTATTATCAGGGACGAGTTGATGCTCAGGTCAAAATACGGGGATTCCGAGTAGAGCCGGGTGAAATTGAGCAACAAATCTGCTCGATGAATGGTGTTGAAACATGTGTCGTTGCTGTTTCCGCGAATGCTTTGGGAGAAAAATCGCTCTTTGCCTTTTATACTGAGAAAAATACGGTAACAAATGCGCAAACCATTAAAGATGAATTAAAGAAAAGGCTGCCGGCATACATGATTCCTGAAATGATTTTAAAAGTTGATGAGATTCCATTAACTGGCAATGGAAAAGTTGATAAAAAATGTCTGATTGGCACGGCAAAAAGGAAATCACAACAATTGACCAACGAAACAGCAAAACCGACCAACGAAACAGAAGAGTTTGTTCTTAACCTTTGGAAGAAAATTCTTTCAATTGAAGCAATGGGAATTGATGATGATTTCTTTGATTTAGGTGGCCATTCGTTAAAAGCTGTTCAGTTAATGGCCGAAATTAAAAAACAGAGAGAAATCAATATTCCATTGGCTTCGCTGATTCAGAATTCCACAGTTCGCACATTCGCACCACTACTTTATTCGGATAAAAAAGATAGCTTTTGGCAATGTTTGGTCCCCATTCGTCCAAAAGGAGCCAAAACACCTCTTTTCCTGATTCATGGCGCAGGCCTGAATGTGCTTCTTTATCAATCGCTTACTCATCATTTAAAAGATGACCGCCCTATATATGCATTCCAGGCAAAGGGATTGGATGGAAGCAGAGAATTGAGCAATGATATAGAGGAAATGGCAAACGACTACATTGAGGAAATCAAAAAAATTCAACCAAATGGCCCGTATATGCTGCTTGGATTCTCACTTGGAGGTTTTATTGCCTACGATATGGCTAAGAAACTGGTGGCTCAAGGTAATGAAGTTGGTTTTGCCGGAGTTATTGATTCGGTTTCGTCAATGGCCAAACATATCCAATCTTCTTTTGGTCGAAAGCTTTTCAAAATCAAGGTATCATTGATTAAACCAATCTATGTTACATGGTTATTGATAAAGGAACCTATGGATGGAAAAAAACAGCTTCTGAAAAATAAATACAAAAGCATACGGTTCTCTATAATCTTCAGACTAATTAAACTGGGAATCATGAAAGAAAAAGATCGAAAGATCAAAATCGAAGATGGGCAGCCCATGTTTTTATCGGATAATATAGAGATGGCAATGACAGAGGCACTCGAAAAATATGAAATCACTCCTACATCCATTCAGCTGGATTTATTTAGAGCCGGAAAGCCGACATTCTACATTCCAAACAGAAATGATTATGGATGGAGCAAATTTGCCATGAAAGGGGTTATTGTTCATACATTGCCAAGTGAACACTCCCGAATATTTGCACCACCAAATGACAAACATTTTGCTGAAGTGCTTGATCAAAGGTTAGATGAAATTGAATCAAAAACAAAAAAATAAGTATGAAATGGGAAAATTCCGTCAATTTACCGTATCTGAATAAAAATGAAGATGCAATGGTAATTATTTATGGAACTGACTTTCATATTAATTCACCAACTTTTCCTGAGATACTTACTCATGAAGAATTAATTTATTCAGAAAAATTTAAAAACGGAGGGCATAAAATATCGTGGCTTTCCTGCAGAGCAACTTTACGATTAATTTTAGGCAATTATCTGAATAAAAATCCGACTGAAGTTGAATTAAAAAAAGGTCGGTTTGGTAAACTCTATTTGCCTGCAACAGATTTATTTTTTAATGTCAGTCATTCAAACAATGCATTTTTGCTTGGGTTTAGTGTTGGAGGAAGGATCGGCGTAGATATCGAACTGCTTGATGGGTCTGAAGATCTGAGTTCAATGGTGAGTTATGCATTTTCAGAAGTTGAAGCCAAGTCATGTAATTATGGACAAAAATGCGAACGATTTACAGAAATATGGACGCTAAAGGAGGCCTTTCTCAAAGCAATCGGTATTGGTCTTGTAGATAAGTTAACAGCAATCACCGTTATCGAGTGCGAACAGAATGAGATTATGCGTTTAAAATTGAATCAAAAATCATTTATTTGTCCGAATGGAGAAACGGCAAGCATCGTCTACAGGAAAAATAAAACTGTAAAATTTATCTGGCTGAAATAGTTTGGAGCTAAGAATAAGGGAATCGCAAATTGTTATTAATAAAGAAAATATCAGAATCTGATTCCGGAATCATTAAGGTTGCTCTCCAAATGACTCATTTTAATTTGAATAGAAATACAACTATCGCATTGCATAAAATTGGTTATCAAAGATTAACAATAAATTTAGTTAATTTTATGCCGTTGCTGATGTCCGAAGAAACGATGTATTGGAAAAGGATTTCAAGAACTCATTAATTTAAATTACAGATTGAATTATTACTCATTTTGAAAGTGATGAAACATATTGAACATGGGTTTATTTGACTATTTCTGAGCATTAAACTAAAAATATGTATTTTTTATTGAATTTTGTAAGGCCAATTAGGTCAAAACATTGAAAAGTTATTGTCTGTTAGATATCAAACGAACATTGATTATGTTACAATTTAAAATCTTAGTAAAATGAAAGTCGCAATTGTTGGAAGTGGATACGTAGGTCTGGTAACCGGAACTTGTTTCGCAGAAGTAGGGATCGAAGTCGTGTGCGTTGAC